>NZ_KV789073.1:0-13899 GCF_001807465.1 Actinomyces sp. HMSC08A09
CGGGAGAGTAGGACACCACCGAGCACACACTTGAATAAGGTTCAGCCCCTGGGGACTCCACAAAGGAGCACCCCCGGGGCTGAACCGTATTCGGCCGGAGTGCTCATTTTCGCCTCGAATCTCTACAACGCTACGGCCCGCCCCGCCGCCCCCCCACCCAGACACGCACCACACCACGTGTTGCCGAGTCCCGTTACGCCTGAGCACCTCGGCCCAGGTAGGCTCCTCTCAGGTAAACGACAGCACCAGGGCAACTGGCGGCAGTGCCAGAGTGAAAGAAGGACCATGGCGTATCAGGACCGTCAGCACGGCTCGGACCACAGCGAGGCAGGCCGGCGTCGCCGCAACGATGAGCGTCACGGCTTCGGGGCACGTCGCCGTTTTACAGGGAAGGACGGTCGCCCTCGTCGCAGTGATCGGACGGGACAGGACGACGATTCCTCCGGCTCTCGGGTGCACTCCCAGCGGTCGAACCGCGGGGAGCACTCTGCTCGCGGCGATCGACGGCACCGTGACGACTGGCGCGACGAACGGCGTCGAGACGGTGAGGGCGGTAGCAGGCGTGGCGACCGCAATGGTCGCAGGCCAGGTCGCTTCAACGACCGCTCCGGGAGGAACGACTCGCGTGACAGGCGAGACGATCGTCGCGGTCGTCCTCCGCAGCGTCAGCGCGTCCCCGAACCCAAGGTCCCGGACAACGTCGAGCCGGCTGATCTTGAACGGGGCGCCAGAACCGAGCTGCGCGCCCTGGGGCGTGCCAACGCTGAGAACGTTGCCCGGCACCTGGTCATGGTTCAGCGCCTCCTCAACAACGATCCTCAAGCCGCCTACGAGCACGCGCGCTACGCCGCCTCCCACGCGGGCCGTGTCGCCGTCGTCCGGGAGACGGCCGGAATCGCGGCATACCTCGCCGGCCACTACAGCGAGGCGCTCCGAGAGATTCGCGCCGCCAGGCGCCTGTCCGGTCTCGACCTGCACCGGGCCATCGAGGTCGACTGCGAGCGAGCACTGGGTAACCTCGACAAGGCCCTCCAAGCCGCCCAAGCGGCAGACCCTCGCCAGCTCGACGACATTGAACGGGCCGAGCTGGCCATGGTCGTCTCCAGTCTTCGCCACGACATGGGCCAGACTGATCTTGGCCTGCTCATCATCGAGGACGCCATCAGGGCGCGTCCCTCCGACAGCGACACCCTCAGACGCCTGCACTCTGTGCGTGCCGACAGGCTTGCAGAGCTCGGACGCAACCAGGAGGCTGAGGCCATCCGAGACCGGATCGGTCCAGAGCCGGTCGAGGAGGATGAGGTCGAGGTCTTCGACATCGAGGACGACTACGACTCCGAGGCCCACGAGGAGAGCACCCCGGAGAGCTCCGGCACTCAGCCCGCCACGGATTCCGACGGGGACACGATCAGTGACGCAGTGAGCGAGACGACCGAGACCTCACAGGCTCCTGGAGAGCCGGCTCAGGACGAGGCCTCACTGGACCTCGAGGAGCACGACGAGCCTGTGGACCAGGATGAGGACGCTCAGTGGTCGCAGTCCTTCGCCGAGCGAGTCGAAGCCGAGATGGCCGAATTGCTCCAGGATGCGCAGGTCGCGCCGACGCCTTCCACCAACGCTTCTGAGGAGCCCCGATGACCATGCCCCAGGCCACTGATGCCGCCGCCCCTGCCACCCTGCTCGGCAGCGAGCAGCCCCTGTGCACCGCCTACGATGTCGCCCTGCTGGACCTCGACGGCGTCTGCTTCGCCGGCCAGGCTCGGGTTCCCCACGCGGCGGACAACGTCAACGCCGCCCGCAAGGCCGGAATGCATCTGTCATTCGTCACCAACAACGCCTCACGGGCGCCCCAGACGGTCGTGGACAAGCTGGCGGACAACGACATCATCGCGGAGGCCTCGGAGGTCTTCAGCGCCGCCATGGACGCGGCCGCCATGCTCACTGAGCACGTCGAACCGGGCTCCATGGTGCTCGTCGTCGGCGGCGACGGCGTCCGCCAGGCCCTCCTCGACGAGGGCTTCCAGGTGACCAGCAGTGCGCAGGACGGGCCCGTGGCCGTCGTCCAGGGCTGGGACCCTGCGGTCGACTGGGCGCTGCTGTCCGAGGGCGTCTACGCCATCAGTGCCGGGGCCCTGCACGTGGCCACCAACCTCGATGCGACCCTGCCCACCGAGAGGGGCTTCGCCCTGGGTAACGGCAGCCTCGTGGCCGCCATCGTCCATGCCTCCGGCAAGGAGCCCCTGGCCGGGGGCAAGCCCTTCCCAGGCATCTACACGCGTGCCCTCAAGCGGGCTGGTGGTACCAGGCCCTTGGCGGTCGGCGACCGGCTCAACACTGACCATGTCGGGGCCCGGGCCGCCGGGATCCCGGGGCTCCACGTCCTCACCGGTGTCTCCGACGCGCGAGACGTCATCTGCGCGCCGGCCACCGAGCGCCCCAGCTTCCTCCACACCGACCTGCGTGGCCTGACCGAGCCTCACCCCGAGCCCGTGCGAGTCGAGGTCGACGGCCAGGTGTGGTGGAGGGTCTGCGACCGCAGTGCCCGAGTCCTCGGCTCCCGGCTCGAGCTTCAGGACTTTGGCGCTGTGACGTCCCCGGACGGCAGTGCGGTGCGTATCGACTTGGACTCCTACCGGGCGCTGGCCGTGGCCGCCTGGGACTGGGCTGATGCTCAGGGCCGCCAGGGTGAGGCCGCGGCGCTGGAGGTGCCCGAGATCGAGGTGATTGAGCCCTGAGATCCCGGCCGGGGCCGGTGAGGCTCCTACCGGAGGAGATGAGGAACCACAGCGTCAACGCGAGCAATGTCGATGGGAGTCAGGAATGAGCGGCAACGAGTCGAGAACCGATGTCGGGGAGGAGACGCCGGCGACGGCGGACTCCGCATACCGGCCGGCTCCTCGGCCGCCGGTGCCTGCGCCTCCGCGAGCCGACGTCGCCCTGACGGCGGCCCAAGGGCTCCACGACCACACCGATGAGCTTGTCCAGATCGCTCAGATGCCCCTGGAGGAGCGCGCAGCCGCCCTGGCCGCCATTCACGAGGACCTCGCCTCCGTCCTTCACAAGGCGGAAGGCTGATATGGCCAGGCTCATCCGCATCGACTCAGAGCTCGTGCGCCGCGGGCTGGCCCGCTCCCGCACCCATGCCGCCACGCTCATCGCCGACGGTCACGTCACCCTCGACGGTGAGGTCGTCACCAAACCCGCCCGTCAGGTCAACCCGGCCCAGGCCATCGAGATCCTGGTGCCCTCCGGAGACGACTACGTCTCCCGCGGTGCCCACAAGCTCGCCGGCGCGCTGGACGCGCTGGGCCGCCGCGGCCTGGCACCCCGCGTCGAGGGACGCCGCTGCCTGGACGCCGGCGCCTCGACCGGCGGCTTCACCGACGTCCTCCTGCGCCGCGGTGCTGAGCACGTCGTGGCCGTCGACGTCGGCTACGGCCAGCTGGCCTGGTCGCTGCGCTCCGACCCCCGCGTCACCGCCCTGGACCGTACGAACATCCGCACACTGGACCCCGAGGTCGTCGCCCCCGCCCCGGAGCTCGTCGTGGGAGACCTGTCCTTCATCTCCCTGACCCTGGTCCTCGAACCGTTGCTGCGCGCCGCGGCCGACGACGCCGACCTCCTGCTCATGGTCAAGCCCCAGTTCGAGGTGGGCAAGGACCGGATCGGGCACGGGGGAGTGGTGCGTGACCCAGAGCTCCATGTGGACACCGTCATGACGGTGGCCGAGCGGGCCCACTCCCTGGGCGTGGGAGTCGAGGCCGTGACCGCCTCCCCTCTGCCAGGACCGGCCGGTAACGTTGAGTACTTCCTGAGCATGCACGCCTCCCGCGCCGGTTGCCCCGGGGACCTGAACGGGGACGAGCTGCGCTCCAACATTGAGGACGCCGTCGCCGCCGGCCCCGCGGCGGGCGGTGCGCGACGACGCAGAACAAGGAACCACTCATGAGCAAGCTGAGCCCCTCAGACACCAGTGCTGCGGCGCGGCCGGCCGACTCCGCCGCTCTCCACGGGTCCTCGCAGCAGCCGGGTAGGGAGCAGCACGGCCGGAGGATCTCGCGTGTCATGCTGCTGCAGCGCGAGCTCAACGACAAGCCCGTCCCTGTCCCCAGGCCCAGTGCTCCCACGGCCAGCGCCGTGGCCCGGGCCTCGGAGGCACTGCGCGCCCGAGGTGTTGAGCCGGTCGGCCCGGACTGCACCGACCGCATCGACCTCGTCCTGGTGCTCGGCGGCGACGGCACGATCCTGCGCGCCTTCGAGATCGCCCGCGAACGGGACATCCCCCTGGTGGGTATCAACACCGGTCACGTCGGCTTCCTGGCCGAGGCCGACCCCGACGGCATCGAGCAGGTCGTCGCGGATCTGGTCGCCGGCCGCTACACGGTCGAGACCCGCACCACCCTGGACGTGGAGGTCATCTGTCCTGACGGGACGGTCACGCGCGACTGGGCACTCAACGAGGCGGCCCTGGAGAAGCGCGACCGCGCCCGCATGATCGAGGTCGCCATCGGCGTCGACGGCCAGGCCGTCTCCTCCTTCGGCTGCGACGGCCTCATCATGTCCACCCCCACCGGCTCGACCGCCTACGCCTTCTCCTGCGGGGGCCCCGTCATCTGGCCCGAGGTCGAGGCGCTCCTCCTGGTGCCGGTGGCCGCGCACGCCCTGTTCACCCGCCCCCTGGTCCTGGGCCCCAACTCCTGCATGGAGGTCGTTGTCCAGCGAGTGGGCTTCGGAGGCGCCGAGATATGGTGCGACGGCAGACGCAGCCTGGACGTGCCGGTCGGCGCCAGGATCCGGGTCACCCGGGCGGAGCGTCCGGTACGCCTGGCACGTTTCAACCAGGCCCCCTTCGCCAGCCGCCTGGTGCGCAAGTTCGACCTGCCCGTGGAGGGGTGGCGGGCCTCCAGCAGCGCCGATGAGGCCTACTCACCCGAGGAGGACGCGCTGCACCAGCCGATGGTCTCCTCCGCCGACACGAGCACTGACGGCGGGAGCCGGCCGGACTCCTCGGGAGGCACGGCGTGATCGAGTCTTTGCACATCGAGGACCTCGGTGTCATCGAGGAGGCCGATCTTCCCCTCAGCCGCGGCCTGACCGCCCTGACCGGTGAGACCGGCGCCGGCAAGACGATGGTGCTCACCTCGCTCGGGCTGCTGCTGGGGCAGCGGGCCGAGACCACCATCGTGCGCAGCGGTGCCGAGCGCAGCCTGGTCGAGGGCGCGTTCCTGGTCGACCCGGAGTCGCGTGTCGCCGCCCGTGTCGTCGAGGCCGGGGGTGATCTTGACGACGACCTCCTCCTGGCCTCTCGTACGGTCCCCGCCTCCGGACGCTCCCGCGCCTACCTGGGAGGGCGCTCAGTGCCGGCCTCGGTCCTCAGCGAGGTCGGCGGCCGGCTGGTCTCCGTCCACGGCCAGGCCGACCAGCTGCGGCTGCGCTCGACCGCGGCCCAACGCGCTGCCCTGGACTCACTGGGCGGCCAGGACCACGCCGCCCTGTGCCGCCGCTACGCCCGGGCCTACCAGGAGCGCCGACAGGCCGACCAGGAGCTCCAGGAGTGGCAGGCATCCGCTCAGGCCCGAGCCGTCGAGGTCGCCCAGCTGCGCACCTGGCTCGAGGCCCTGGAGGAGGTTGACCCCCGCAGCGGTGAGGACCGGGAGCTGACGGCGGAGGCCGAGAGACTCGACCACGCCGAGGACCTGCGCCGGGCCGCCACCGGGGCCCGCACCGCACTCAGCGGGGAGGAGTCCGCCACCGGGCAGGCGCCCGATGTTGTCTCCCTCATCGCCTACGCCCACCGCAGCCTGGCCGCCGAGTCCGCCCGCGACTCCGCCCTGGCTGAGCTGGCCACGCGTACCCAGCGGCTGGGCATCGACGCAGCCGACATCGCCGCCGAGCTGGGCGGGTACCTGTCCTCGCTGAGCGCCGACCCGGCTCGCCTCGCCCAGGTACAGGACCGCCGCGGAGAGCTCGCCCGCGCGTGCCGGGAGATCGGCGGGCCTCAGGAGCAGCTCGACGACGTCGACGCCCTCCTGGCCTGGGGCCAGCGCGCCGCCGCGCGCCTGGCCGAGATCGACGGCCCCCAGGACACCGCCACCGTCCTGGCCGAGCGCCTGGCCGCCGCTGATGAGGAGCTGGCCAGTGTTGGTGCCGAGCTGAGCCGGGCGCGTCAGCAGCTCGGCGAGCGCCTTGAGCAGGCCGTCACCGCAGAGCTGGAGGGCCTGGAGATGAAGGGCGCTCGGCTCGTCGTCGAGCTGGACCGGCTTGATGAGCCCGGGCCCACCGGCCTTGAGAGCGTCGCCCTCTTACTTGTCTCACACCCCGGCGCGCCAGCCCTGCCCCTGGGAAAGGGAGCATCGGGAGGCGAGCTGTCCCGCATCATGCTCGCCCTGGAGGTGGTGCTCGCCGACGCCGCCGCCCTGTCTCGCCCCTCGACCCACACCCGCACCCTCGTCTTCGACGAGATCGACGCCGGAGTGGGAGGCCGGGCCGCCCGGGAGATCGGCAGGCGCCTGGCCCGTCTGGCGCGACACCACCAGGTCATCGTCGTCACCCACCTGGCGCAGGTGGCGGCTTGGGCAGACACCCACCTCGTGGTACGCAAGGAGACCGTGACCGAGTCTGAGTCCCGTCCCGGCCCCTCAGAGGCGGCCGCAGGGAATGTGAGAAAGTCCCAGCCGGGGCGCACCCGCACACAGGTGTTCGTCGTCGAAGACCAAGAGAGACAACGAGAGCTGGCCCGAATGCTCTCCGGGCACGAGGACTCCCAGGCCGCGGTCCGGCACGCCGCTGAGCTTCTCCAGGAAGCAGTCATGGGACAATCCGAGCCGTGAGGAATCCCTTCCGCAGAAAGTCTGCGTTCGTCTCCGAGCATCCCAGCGGTGTTGTGCGCGTCGATGCGCGCACGAAGAAGCTCACCAAGCGTCTCCAGCCCGGGGAGATCGCCATCATCGACCACACCGACCTCGATCGGGTGGCCGCGGAGGCGCTGGTGGAGTGCGGCGCCTCGGCGGTCCTCAACGCCTCACCGTCCATCTCCGGGCGCTACCCCAACCTCGGCCCCGGAATCCTCCTCGACGCGGGAATCCCGCTCGTGGACGACCTGGGCCCCGACATCATGCGCCTGCACGACGGCCAACGCATCACCGTCGAGGACGGATCGGTGCGGGTCGAGGGCAAGGAGCAGGTCATCGCCGAGGGATCGGTCCAGACCAAGCAGACCGTCGCCGAGGCCATGGATGAGGCTCAGAAGGGCCTGTCCGTCCAGCTGGAGGCCTTCGCCGCCAACACCATGGAGTACATGCGCGGGGAATGGGACCTGCTCCTCAACGGCGTCGGCATGCCCTCGCTGACCACGCAGATGAGCGGCAAGCACGTCCTGGTGGTCGTGCGCGGTTACTCCTACAAGGAGGACCTGCAGGCGCTCAAGCCCTACATCCGCGAGTACAAGCCCGTCATCATCGGTGTCGACGGAGGCGCCGACGCCGTCCTGGACGCCGGCTTCAAACCGACGCTGATCGTGGGCGACATGGACTCCGTATCCGACAAGGCACTGACCTGCGGCGCCGAGATCGTCGTCCACGCCTACCGCGACGGACGCGCCCCGGGCCTGGCCCATGTCGAGGAGCTCGGGGTTGAGCACCACGTCTTCGCCGCCACCGGCACCAGTGAGGACATCGCCATGCTCATGGCCGATGAGGCGGGCGCCGAGATCATTGTGGCCCTGGGGACGCACGCCACTCTGCTGGAGTTCCTCGACAAGGGGCGCGCCGGCATGTCCTCGACCTTCCTGACCCGGCTCAAGGTCGGCGGCCGCCTCATCGACGCCAAGGGCGTCTCCCAGCTCTACCGCACCCGTATCTCGGGGTGGTGGCTGCTGTTCCTGGCCCTGGCGGGCACCTTCGCCCTGGCCATCGCCCTGATGTCCACCCCCGGTGGACAGACCTTCCTGGGCCTGTCCGGCGCCGTGTGGGACGACGTCGTCAACTTCTTCCGCTCACTGCTGGGCCTGGCCCCGAACTCACCCACCGTCTAACGACCCCCGCCCATCTGAGAGGCAGCCCCTCTCACGGTCATCTTCAAGGTCTTCAATCATGATCGACTTCCGCTATCACCTGGTATCGCTCATCTCCGTGTTCCTGGCCCTCGCGGTCGGGGTCGTCCTGGGTGCCGGCCCGCTGCAGAACTCCCTGGGAACCGCGCTCAACGACCAGGTCACCGCCCTGCGTGAGAACCGCAACGCCACCCAGGCCAAGCTCGAGCAGACTGAGACAGCCGTCAACGAGCGGGACTCCTACATCACTCAGGCCGCCACCAGCCTCCTGCCCGGGACCCTGGCCTCCAAGAACGTGGCCATGGTGCTGCTGCCGGACGCCAAGGCCGAGGACGCCGACGCCATCGCCGCCCAGCTCAAGAACGCAGGCGCCACCGTCACCGGCCGGGTGAGCCTGACCAGCACCTGGGTGGACCTGTCCCGGGAGAACTACCGCTCCACCTTCTCCGGACAGGTCCAGGGGCACCTGGGCAGCACCAACTCCAAGGACGCCAACGGCATCCTGGGGGAGGCCCTGGCCAAGGCCCTGACCGCCAACGACGACTCCTCCCGGGTCCTCATGGACATGCTGTCGGTGACAGTGGACAAGTCCGGCACTCCCTTCATCTCCGTGGACTCCACGCCCACCGCTGCGGCCGAGATGATCGTCGTCGTCGGGCCGCGTCCGCAGGCATCCTCCGGCAAGGGAGCAACCGTCGAGGCCTCGCCGGGCGAGGACCCCAAGGCCTGGGCCAAAGCGCTGGAGGGCACAGCCGGTAGGGCGCCCACAGTCGTCGTCGGCTCCGCCGACGGTGACGGCGGCGTCGTCGGCATCATCCGCTCCGAGAAGGCGAAGGTGACCACCATCGACTCCGTCGGCCAGATCGCCGCCTCCGTCTCCACGCCCCTGGCCCTGGCCTCCACCCGTGCGGGAACCACCGGGCACTACGGCTTCGACAAGGGGGCCGAGGCAGTTATGCCGCCAGTGACCAAGTAGTCCCTGTCCTCAGCGACGCAGGTGACCCAGCCGGCCCGGGTGCTGCGGCCGCGTCATGGGTGGCGACGCCGCGATCGGTCCCCGCCCTGCCTTAGGCTGAGTCCATGGCTGGCACGATCACGCGAGTAAGCTCCTACGCCCGAGACCTGGCAAGGGTGGGTCTCAAGGCGGCGGGCACCGCTCTGTCCTGCTCCGTATGCCTGGCTCCCATCGCCCAGGGACTGGAGCGCATCAACTTCCACGGCCGTACCGTGAGCCTGCGCGGAGGCGTCGGGGCCGCAGCCGGCGCCGTGACGGCTGGGATCGAGGCCGGCAGGCTCCTGCGGGGCAGGATGGGCTCATCCTCGCGGGCAGGACTGGCCGCCACCATCGCGGCTGGGGCCGGGGGATGCGCCGGCCTGGTCGACGACCTCGATGCCGGGGCCCACGACGGCGACACCCCCGCGAAGGGGCTCAAGGGTCATCTCACCGCCCTGGCCCACGGGCGCGTCACCACCGGAGCCCTCAAGATCGCCGTCATCGGCTCAGGGGCGCTTGTCGGCGGTGTCCTCCTGGCCCGCCACCGAAGCGCGGGCGCCGGCGCACGTCCGCTGGCGTCCAGCGCCGTCGACGCCGCGTCCAGCGCCGTGGTCATCGCAGCCTGGGCGAACCTGCTCAACCTGCTCGACCTGCGCCCCGGACGGGCGCTCAAGACCGCCTGCATCGTGAGCACCCCGCTGCTGGCCACCCCCGGACGCGACGGCGAGCCCAGCCGGATGCTGGCCGCGGGCACTCTGGGCGTCAGCCTCGCAGCCCTGCCGGAGGACCTCCTGGAGAACACGATGCTGGGGGACACCGGGGCCAACGCCGTCGGCGCCCTGCTGGGAACCGCTCTGGCCTGCCACCCCCACGCCGCGGTGCGCGCTGGGGCCGCCCTGAGCGGGGTGAGCCTCATCCTGGCCAGCGAGAAGGTCTCCTTCTCCCGCGTCATCAGTGAGACCCCGGTGCTGGCCGCACTCGACGGGCTGGGACGCCGCCCCTGATGGCATCCCAGCAACGCCGCGGCGGACTGCTCTCAGTGGCCGGGTCCGTCGCCGGCCTGACCCTCGTCTCCCGCGTCCTGGGGTTCCTGCGCTGGCTCGTCCAGGCCGCCACCGTCGGCACCGGTACGGTGGCGGGCGCCTACACCACGGCCAACCAGCTGCCCAACACCCTCTACGAGGTCGTCGTCGGCGGGGTCCTGGCCGCCACCGTCGTCCCGCTCCTGGCGGCACCGATCGCCGCGGGCAGGCGTGAGGAGGTCACCGCCACCGCCTCGGGGCTGCTGGGCCTGGTCCTGGCGGTCCTGACCCCGCTGTCCCTGGGGCTCATCGTCCTGGCCGCCCCGATCGCCTCCCTGTTCCCCACCTCCCAGGGCGTGGACCCGACGCTTCAGCATGAGCTCGTCGCCTCCTTCCTGCGCATGTTCGCCCTGCAGGTGCCCATGTACGGGGTGGCCGTCGTCCTCACCGGCGTCCTCCAGGCTCACAACCGCTTCACCTGGCCGGCGCTGACACCGATGCTCTCCAGCCTCGTGGTCATGGCGACCTATGGTCTCTACGGGGTGCTGACCGGCGGCGTCGACGCGGCCGCCTCCAGCCTCGCCCTCCAGGTGCTGGGCTGGGGGACGACCCTCGGGGTGGCCGCCCTCAGTCTGCCGCTGCTGTGGCCGGTCCACCGGCTGGGGCTGGGTCTGCGCCCCACCCTGAGACTGGGGGGCGCCCAGGCCCGGCGGGCGCTGCGGCTCGGCGGGGCCGGGGTGTGGACGATCCTGGCCCAGCAGGTGAGCGTCCTGGTGGTCCTGGCCATGGCCCGTTGGGGTGGGCAGACCGGAACTGCGGCGGTCTATCAGTACACGCAGGCCGTCTACGTCCTTCCCTACGCGGTGCTGGCCGTCCCCTTGGCCACCGTCCTCTACCCCCGCCTGACCGCCGCCTTCGAGGCCCGCGAGCTGTCGGCGGGCAGTCCCGGTGGCACAGGCGAGGAGAACGTCAGGAGGCTGGTGGCCACCTCCACGGCCCTGGTCACCGCCGTCGCCGTGGCCGGAACCGCCATGCTGCTGGCCGCCAGCGCCGCCGCCGAGCGCTTCTTCTCCTTCAAGCAGGTCGACGGGATGGGCCAGGCGCTGGCCGTCCTGGCTCCGGGACTGATCGGCTACGCCCTCATCTACCAGGTCACCCGGGTCCTGTTCGCCGCCGACCGCTCTCGGCCCGCCGCTCACGCCACCGCGGCCGGCTGGCTGACCGTGGCCGTGGCCTGCGCCGCCTGCGTGCGCCTCATGGCGCCGGCGGGCGGGGACGGGCGCGCCACCCTCGTGGCCCTGGGCGTGGGCACGACCATCGGGATGACGGTGGCGGGGGCGAGCCTGCTGATCGTTCTGGCCCGGGTCATGGGGGGCCGGGTGCTGCGCGCGACCCTGACCGCGCTCGTCGCAGGACTGCCCGTGGCCCTCGCCCTCGGGCTGGCCATCCGGGAGGCGAGTACCCGCGTCACATCCCTGCCCCTGGCCGTCATCACCGCCCTGATCGGTGCCGCTGCGGCCGCGGCCCTCGTCCTGGTGGTCATCCACCTGGCTGACCGCAGCCTCCTGGTATCGGTACGCGGCGGCAGGTCGACGGTGACAACGAAGGACGACAAGGAGCAACCATGAGCGACGTCGACGCGACCAACGAGCCCGGTGCCGTCCAGGACCCGCAGGCCGGGCGCCGGAGGATCCTCCAGGTGTGCGGATCGGCCGCCGGAGGGGTACGGGCCCACCTGGCCGACTGCGCCCGCCTCCTGGCCGCCGACGGCCACGACGTCATCGTTGAGGCCCCCGCCACGGTCCTTGACGGACTGGACCTCGAGCCGGCTCGCGCCGAGCCACTCGAGATCGGCCCCCGCCCCAGCCTCAACGACACCCTGGCCGTGGCCAGGCTGCGTCGCCTGGGGCGGCGCGCCGACGTCCTTCACGCCCACGGCCTGCGAGCCGGGGCCCTGGCCGCCCTGGCCCTGGGACGCCGCCGCCGCGGACACACGCGACTGGTC
The DNA here is from genome assembly GCF_001807465.1 of Actinomyces sp. HMSC08A09. Taxonomy (NCBI): domain Bacteria; kingdom Bacillati; phylum Actinomycetota; class Actinomycetes; order Actinomycetales; family Actinomycetaceae; genus Actinomyces; species Actinomyces sp. HMSC08A09. Next base: position 12,072 of record NZ_KV789073.1, read on the forward strand.
GTCACCCTCCACAACCTCACCGTCGGGGGGCGCCTGACCACCCTGGTGGGGGACAGGCTCGAGCGGCTCATCGCCCGGCGCGCCGACCTCGTCCTGGCGGTCAGTCCCGACCTGGCCGAACGGGCCCAGGATCTCGGTGCCCCACACGTCGAGCTCGCCATCATCCCCGCGGTGCCACCCCAGCAGCCCGCTGAACCGGGCGCCTCCGACGCGGCCGCGGCGGAGGATGCCTGGCCGCGAAGCGGGGCCCGCCTCCTGACCGTCGCCCGCCTGGCTCCCCAGAAGGGCCTGCCGCTGCTGCTCGAGGCCACCGCGATCCTCTCCCGCGAGGTCGACGCCGGCCGGCTGACCGCCTTCACCTGGGCCCTCGCCGGGGACGGCCCCGGCCGCGAGCAGGCCGCTGAGCGCATCGCCGCCGAACAGCTCCCGGTCACCCTCCTGGGGCGGCGAAGCGATGCTCCGGCCCTCATGGAGGTCGCTGACGTCGTCGTCCAGACCAGCCTGTGGGAGGGCCAGCCCCTCACCATCCAGGAGGCTCTGCGCGCAGGCACCGCGATCGTGGCCACCGACGTCGGAGGCACCGCCGTGACCGCCAGAGGAGGAGCCGTCCTCGTGGACCCTCAGGCCCAGGCCATCGCGGAGGCACTTCGAACCCTCCTGAGCGACCCTGAGGCCCGCACCCGCGCCGCTGAGCGCGCGCAGGCGGCGGCCAGGCTCCTTCCCGGGCTCGAGGACCTGGCGGCCCAGCTGCGTCAAGCAGCTCTGGCTCAGGACTGAGCGCAGATGACGTCAGCAGGACGCTCGTGCGTCGGGCAGGTTTCGCCGGGCCTGTTACCTTGAAACTCCGTGATCAACGCAGCCTCACGTCTTCAGCCCACTCAGGTCCCCGTACCGCGCCACATCTTCGTCACCGGCGGCGTCGTCTCCTCCCTCGGCAAGGGACTGACTGCCGCTAGCCTCGGGCGACTCCTACGGGCCCGCGGCATCAGCGTTGTCATGCAGAAGCTGGATCCCTACATCAACGTCGACCCCGGCACGATGAACCCCTTCCAGCACGGCGAGGTCTTCGTCACTGACGACGGCTCCGAAACCGACCTCGACATCGGGCACTACGAGCGATTCCTCGACGTGAACCTCTCCGGCAAGGCAAACGCCACCACCGGACAGGTCTACTCCACTGTCATCGCAAAGGAACGGCGCGGAGAGTACCTCGGCGACACCGTCCAGGTCATCCCGCACATCACCGACGAGATCAAGCGTGTCATGCGCGCTCAGGCCGAGCCCGACGACGACGGCAATCTTCCCGATGTCATCATCACCGAGATCGGCGGCACCGTTGGAGACATCGAGTCCCAGCCCTTCCTCGAGGCCGCCAGACAGGTGCGCGCCGATCTGGGGCGCGACAACGTCGCCTTCGTCCATGTATCCCTCATTCCCTTCCTGCCCGCCGCTGGAGAGCTCAAAACCAAGCCCACCCAGCACTCGGTGGCCTCGCTGCGCAACATCGGGATCCAGCCCGACGCCCTCGTTCTGCGCACCGACCGGCACCTTCCCGAGGGGATTAAGGGCAAAGTGGCACTTATGTGCGACGTCGACCGTGACGCCGTCGTCGAGTGCAAGGATGCCGCCAGCATCTACGAGGTCCCTCCAACCCTCCACCGTGAGGGCCTGGACGCCTACCTCGTCCAGCGACTGGGCCTGACCTTCCGTGACGTCGATTGGACTGAGTGGAACAGCCTGCTTGAACGTGTCCACGCCCCCAAACACCGTCTTGAGGTGGCGCTCGTAGGCAAGTACGTCTGTGTTGTCTCATGACTTCTGAGAGTTT
>NZ_KV789074.1:0-106704 GCF_001807465.1 Actinomyces sp. HMSC08A09
CGGGAGAGTAGGACACCACCGAGCACACACCTCAACTGGCCCGGAACCGCCACCAGCGGCTCCGGGCCAGTTACTCATGTTCTCGCACCAACAAGACGCTCAACACCACCCCCACCACACCCCACACTCCCGTATCTGAAACCGAGAGATACCCGGACCGGACTGACAGCGGGATACGAAACGGTGCACCATTGTCTCTGTGACTCATAGCGACCTCCCTGCCACTCCATCGGACAACGGCCACGAACCGAGTCTTGATGCCGATCGGCTCATGCAACAGTCTGACGTCGTGCTGCACCTGGGACGGCTCATGCTCGCCGCCGGTGCCGGCTCCTACCGCATCAAGTCCTCCATGGCCAGAGCCGCTTCGGCTGTTGGGCTCGACCGCCACGAGGCGACCGTGACGATGACCGAGATCGTCACCTCCTCCTACGTCGGCAACCGTTTCCGTACCGAGGCCTGCGAAGTGCGTCGGGTCGGCGTCAACGTTGGTCGCTTAGAAGCGCTGCGCCGCATCGTCCACGACCTGCGAGCCCACGAAACCGTCGAGCACCTCGAGGCCAAGCTTCAACAGGTCGAGAAGATGCATGCGCGCTACAACGCCTTCACCAACGCGGCAGCCTCGGGCGTGGCCTGTGCCGGATTCTGCTTCCTCAACAAGGGTGGTTGGGTGGAGTGCTTGACGGTCCTCGTCGCGGCATTCCTCGGACAGTTCGTTCGCCGGCAGATGCTGGAGCGCCACTATCAGCATTTCTTCACCTGGCTCGTCTGCGGAGTTGCGGCCTCCGGCACCTACATGGGCATCGTGACAGTCCTGAACGCCACTGGCGCGGTGGCGGGAAACCACCAGGGCGGCATCATCTCGGCGATCCTCTTCCTCATTCCTGGTTTCCCCATGGTCACCGCCATGCTCGACCTGTTCCGACAGGACTTCTCCTCGGCCCTCTCACGCAGTGCCTACGTGCTCATGGTCATGGCTGCGGCCGGCGTCGCTGTGTGGACCGTGACCTTCATCTTCCGCTGGGATGTTGCTGCGGCCAGCGGCAGCACGCTCGACGGTCCTCTCCTCTACGTTCTGCGTTGTTTCTGCTCCTTCATCGCCGCCTACGGATTCGCCATGCTGTTCAACGCAGGCGTGAAGGCCAGCATGCTGGCTGCAGTGGTCGGGGCTCTGGCTAATACCGGCAGACTGCTTCTCATTGACGTCTTCCACGTGCCATGGCAGCTCGCAGTGGGCCTGGCCGCGGTCACGATCGGTCTGCTCGCCCAGCTCTTCGTCTCCCGCGCCTCCCTGTCCCGGGTGGCTCTTTCTGTTCCCGCCGTCGTCATCATGATCCCCGGGGTCCCCTTCTACCGGGCCATCTCCGCGCTCAACACGCTCTCCGTGGACAAGCTCGGCGTCGACGTCGGCGAAGCCGCCACGAACCTGGCTGAAGTCTTCTTCGTCATCACCGCCATCGGTGTGGGGCTGGCCCTGGCGCGCATCATCACCGACCACAACTGGCGTCACGACGTCGCCACCTCCGGGCGTATCACGCTGCCCCGCACACACGTTGAGGCGGTGGAGCAGCCTCTGGAGGACTGACTCTCGGCCCGTACTCGCCTGAGACGGACGATGGTGGCCCGCCGCTGACCTACAGCGACGGGCCACCATCGATGATGCGAGACCGGCGAGCCTGCGGTGCGCGGGTCACAGCCCGCCGAGGACCTGCGCAATGAAGATCTTGACGATCATTGCCACGGGGTAGACCATCGCGTACCCCAGCGCCACCCGCGGGTCGGCGCCGGTGCGCTCGTTGGCGAAGGCCAGAATCGCGGGCTGGGTCTGTGCGCCACCGATGAGGCCGGACAGGCGAGTGCCACCCATCTTGACGATCCAGCGCATGGAGGCGTAGATCCCCAGTCCGACGATGGTGGTGACGATGAAACCGGTGACGAAGATCCTCCACCAGTCACCACCGGTGAAGGCATGCGCGATCTCCCCACCGGCCTTGGTGCCCGCCTGGGCCAGGAAGACCAGGAGCCCGAACTCCGAGAGCACCGCCGTGGCGGTGAAGGGCATGGCGGTCACGAACTTCCCGATGCGGCCGATGCGCCCGAAGATGAGGCCGATCAGGAGCGTTCCGGCAGCCGATCCGATGGAGAAGGTCGCTCCGGTGGGCGTGAGGAACTTCCACTCACCGATGAAGATGCCCAGTGCCATCCCCAGGCCCAGTGCCACCGGGTTGATGGAGGACAGCCCCCGCGAGGAGTCGCCGAAGTACGTGGAGATCTCCTTCATGCGTCCGGTCGGGCCGACGACGCGCACCCGGTCTCCCTGCTGAAGCACCAGATCCGGGGTGCCCACCATGTCGACGTCGCCGCGGCGTACCCGCGAGATCGTCGCCCCGAAACGGCTGTCGATATCCAGCTCACTGATGGTACGGCCGGCCAGCTTCGGGTCCGAGACCGTGATCCTGCGGAAGTCGAGGTACTTGCGGTCCTCGATGAGTGAGTGCGAGGAGCCGTGGCCCACCGCCTTGATCGCCTGGTTGACGGCGTCCTGGGTGCCGACGACGGTGATGAGGTCGTCCTTGTACAGCCGGTCGTCATTCTTAGGCCGGGTGATCGGACCCTTCTCACCCCGGCGCAGACGAGAGAAGCGCAGCTGTCCCGAGATGGTCTCGACGATGTTGCCCAGGAGCGGGCCGTCCTCGCGCTCCACCCGGATAGTGCGGTTGATGAGAGGGGAGGGAGTGTCCTTGTCGCTGCGCCGGTAGCGCAGCGCCAGCAGACAGAAGAACAGCATGCCGATGACACCGTAGAGGTAGGTGACGGCATAGGCCACGGTGGCGTCACCCGGTCCCGCCTTGTCTCCAGCCATGGCGGCGGCGTTGCCGGCAGCGGCCAGGGCGGGTGTGTTCGTGACGGCACCGGCGAAGGCCCCCGCGATCATCGCCGCCTTGAGCCCGAGGAGACGTCCCACGCCCACGGCGGCCAGGGTCGCCACACCCAGAATGCCCAGGAGGAGGGCCAGCGGCCCGCCGGCGGTTCGGATGACGTGGAAGAAGTTCGGCCCGGACTGGATCCCGATGGCGAAGGTGAAGATCGCCAGCCCCAGGGTTCCCAGCTCCTTGGGAACCTCAATGGGGGTGGCGGCTGCCGCCCCCCAGGCCGCCAGCGCAATGCCGCAGAACAGCACCGCCGCTGCTCCGAGGCTGACTCCCTTGATCTTGACGTGCCCGAGCAGCATCCCGGTGCCGACCAGGACGAACAGGACGAGCACCACGTTCCCGGCCAGGTGGTGGAGGATGTTGGCGTGAGCCACCTTCCAGATCAGCAGGGCGGTACTGCCGATCAGGAGGGCCGCTGCCGGGACGCGTATGCTCCCGCGCCTGGCGCGCCAGAGCAGCATTCCGGAGCCAACCATGAGCAGGACGATGACAACCGGGTTGTCCAACAGGTAGTCCAGGACCGTAGCCACGTCGCTAGTTCCGCCTTCCGAATCGCTGCTGAAAGTGACGCAGCGGATGTTTTGTCAGGAGTAACAGCAGCATTGTGTCATCTCCGCAGGCGCTGATGACCTACCAAGGTCCGTGATTCACCGGGAGAGCGGATCGCGCCTCGCACGTGGGGATCCTCCATGCCGCCGACATGCCACCGGGTCCGTGATTCCACGATGTGAGATTGCCGCCGTCTCATTATGACTCTGTGCGGAGACTGATCTAACGTTCATTACCCGGCAGGTCGCCGGACAGTAGGCACGGAGAAGGAGAGCGAGCGATGACACGCGAAGACGCTCCCGCACGTCAGGACCAGCAGGTCATGACAGGCGCCCAGGCTCTGGTGCGCGCGCTGGAGGAGCTAGGCGTCACAGACATCTTCGGGATGCCGGGCGGTGCCATCCTGCCCTTCTATGACCCTCTGCTCGCCTCGACGAAGATCCGCCACGTCTTGGTGCGCCACGAGCAGGGCGCCGGTCATGCCGCCGAGGGGTACGCCATGGTCACTGGTCGCCCCGGGGTGTGCGTTGCCACCTCCGGCCCCGGAGCCACCAACCTCATCACACCCATCGGTGACGCCCACATGGACTCCGTGCCCATGCTGGCCATCACCGGGCAGGTCGGGAGCCGCGGAATCGGGACGGACGCCTTCCAGGAGGCCGACATCGTCGGGGCCACGATGCCCTTCGTCAAGCACTCCTTCCTCATCACCCGTGCCGAGGACATCGTCCCGTGCGTGGCTGAGGCCTTCCACATCGCCTCCACCGGACGCCCCGGTCCGGTCCTCATCGACATCTCCAAGGATGCCCAGGAGGGGCTCACCGAGTTCGTGTGGCCCCCGGCCCGTGACCTGCCCGGCTACCGCCTGCCGGGCAAGCCCAACCAGCGGCGCCTGGCTCAGGCCGCCGAGGTGATCTCCGCTGCCGAGCGACCCGTCCTCTATCTGGGCGGTGGCCTGAACCGGGCGCAGGTTCCCACTGAGGACCTCACCGAGCTCATCGAGCTCATCGGAGCGCCCTTCGTCACCACTCTGACCGCCCTGGACGTCATGCCCAGTGAGCACCCGCTCAACCTGGGGATGCCCGGAATGCACGGTACGGTGGCCGCCGTCGGGGCGCTGCAGCGGGCCGACGTCGTCGTCTGTCTGGGAGCCCGCTTCGATGACCGGGTCACCGGCAAGCCGGACACCTTCGCCACCAAGGCCTCGGTGATCCACGTCGATGTCGACCCCGCCGAGATCTCCAAGATCCGCACCGCCGACGTCCCGATCGTCGGGGACCTGGCCGACGTCGTTCCCGCGCTGAGCGCTGAGTTCCGCGACCACGTCGCCGCTGAGGGGCGGGTGGATATCGCCCCGTGGCGCCGTGAGATCGAGCGCATCCAGGCCACCTACCCCACGGGCTGGACCGACACCGACGACGGACTGCTTCAGCCCCAGGAGGTCATCACCCATCTTGATCGGGCGGCCTCCGAGGACACCATCTGGGTCACAGGCGTGGGACAGCACCAGATGTGGGCGGCGCACTACCTCACCTTCCGCCGTCCGCACACCTGGCTCAACTCGGCCGGCGCCGGCACCATGGGATACGGCCTGCCCGCCGCCATGGGTGCCAAGGAGGCCTGCCCCGACCGGCCAGTGTGGCTCATCGACGGGGACGGATGCTTCCAGATGACCAACCAGGAGCTGGCCACCTGCACCCTCAACAACATCCCCATCAAGGTCGCCATCATCAACAACTCCTCGCTGGGGATGGTGCGGCAGTGGCAGACGCTGTTCTACGGGCAGCGCTACTCCAACACCGACCTGCACACCGGGGCCGGAACGAAGCGGATTCCCGACTTCGTCAAGATGGCCGAGGCCTACGGGGCCGTCGGGCTGCGGTGTGAGCGCCTGGAGGACCTGGACGACGTCATCGCCCAGGCCAATGCCATCAACGACCGCCCCGTCGTCGTCGACTTCATCGTCTCCGCGGACGCCCAGGTGTGGCCCATGGTCGCGGCCGGGGTGTCCAACGACGAGATCCAGCACGCCCGCGGCATGAGCCCGGTGTGGGAAGAGGAGTGAGCGCCGTGAGCGAGAAGCACACGCTGTCCGTCCTGGTGGAGAACAAGCCCGGCGTCCTGACCCGGGTCTCGGCGCTGTTCACGCGCCGGGGCTTCAACATCCACTCCCTGGCGGTGGGGCCCACCGAGCACGAGGACATCTCGCGCATCACGGTGATCGCCGACGCCGAGGGACTGGCCATGGAGCAGGTCACCAAGCAGCTCAACAAGCTGGTCAACGTCCTCAAGATCGTCGAGCTCGACCCCGACACCTCGGTCGAGCGCGAGCTCTACCTCATCAAGGTGCATGCCGATGACGCCAATCGCACGGCGGTGCTCCAGGTCGTCGACCTGTTCCGGGCCCACGTCGTGGACGTCGCCCCCACGTCGGTGGTCATTGAGACCATCGGCTCAGAATCCAAGGTCAAGGCTCTACTGACGGCTCTCCAGCCGTACGGTGTCAAAGAGATTGTCCAGTCCGGTGCCGTGGCGATCACGCGCGGCCCACGATCCATCACCGATCAACTCAAGGAGAAGTGAGAAGCAATCATGGCAGCTGAGAAGTTCTACGACGACGACGCCGACCTGTCCGTCATCCAGTCCAAGAAGGTCGCCGTCATCGGCTACGGTTCCCAGGGGCACGCTCACGCTCTGAACCTGCGCGACTCCGGCGTGGAGGTCGTTGTCGGCCTGCGCGAGGGCTCGGCCTCTGTGGCTAAGGCTGAGGAGGCGGGCCTGCCCGTCAAGCCGATCGCCGAGGCCGTGGCCTGGGCCGACGTCGTCACCGTCCTGGCCCCCGACCAGGTGCAGGCCACCCTCTACCGCGAGGAGATCGAGCCGAACATCAAGGCCGGCTCCGCCCTGCTGTTCTCCCACGGCTTCAACATCCACTTCGGCTACATCAAGCCGTCGGCGGACATTGACGTCGTCATGGTGGCCCCCAAGGGGCCCGGCCACACCGTGCGCCGCGAGTTCGAGTCCGGCCGAGGCGTGCCCGTGCTCGTCTGCGTGGAGCAGGACGCCTCCGGCACCGCCTGGGATCTCGTCCTGTCCTACGCCAAGGCCATCGGCGGTACCCGCGCCGGCGCCATCAAGACCACCTTCCGCGAGGAGACCGAGACCGACCTCTTCGGTGAGCAGTCGGTCCTGTGCGGCGGCGTCTCCAAGCTCATCCAGTACGGCTTCGAGACCCTGGTCGAGGCCGGTTACCAGCCCGAGATGGCCTACTTCGAGGTCTGCCACGAGATGAAGCTCATCGTGGACCTCATCAACGAGGGCGGTATCTCCAAGCAGCGCTGGTCCTGCTCCGACACCGCTGAGTACGGCGACTACGTCTCCGGCCCGCGCGTCATCACCCCTGAGGTCAAAGAGCACATGAAGGAGGTCCTGTCCGATATCCAGGACGGCACCTTCGCCAAGCGCTTCATGGACGACCAGGCCGCCGGCGCTCCGGAGTTCAAGAAGCTCCGGGCCGAGGGTGAGGCGCACCCCATCGAGGCCACCGGCCGCGAGGTGCGTTCCATGTTCGCCTGGCGCGCCGACGTCGACAAGGACTACACCGAGGGCTCCGTGGCCCGCTGAGGACTTGTGATCCGTTGACAACGGGCGGTGCCCCGATGACCTGACGTCATCGGGGCACCGCCCATGTCGTGCGACGGCACTACTGGGGTGAGGCGAGCCGGCGTCGCTGGAGGCGAACGGTGAGAGCCACCAGGGCCATGACCGCGCCCATGAGGCCCACGAGCAGGGCGGCGCCGCGTCCCGGGCCGATGCCGACAACGGCTCCCACGCTGGTGGACAGTGACCGTCCTGGCTCCAGCAGGGGCTGGAGCACATGGTCCACCAGGACTCCGGAGCACAGGTAGGCCACCAGGTAACCCATCTGGGTGACCAGGCTGATCGTGCCCCAGGTGCGTGCCTGCCGAGTGTTGTCGACCTGCGTGCGCACCAGGACCTCCGCACCCGCCTGGGACAGGGGCAGACAGGCGAAGGTGAGGAAGCCGCAGGCGGCCACCCACCAGGCGCCCGGCCCCAGCGGGACCAGCGCCATGGCGGCGCCGGTTCCGGCCAGCCCTGCGGCAAGCAGCGTCGTGGGCTGAGCGCTCTTCCAAGCCGTGACCAGGGCTGCGCCCACGAGCATGCCGGTGGCGGCCACCGTCTCGACCACCCCCATCTCGGCGGTGCTCACGGTGGGCAGGAGAATCGGCTTGATAAGAACCTGGATGACTCCGATGGCGAGGGTCGCCAGCGTCATGAGGACCACGAGGGCGCGCAGACCGGGGGAGGCGGTGATGGTCCTCCAGCCCGCCATGACGTCGCGGTCGTCACCGGGCTGGGACGCTGCGCGTTGCGAGGCACCTGCTGCCAGAGCCTGGCGCACTGTCATGGTGCACGCCACGGTGACCAGGCAGGTGCTGGCGTCCAGCAGCACGAGACCCCGGGGGCCGACAAGAGGCATGAGGAACCCCGCTGCGGCCGGCGCCAGCAGGTACTTGGCAGCAGAGGCGAGCTGGAGCAGACCGGAGGAGCGCACGTAGTCCTCCTCGGTCACCAGGTCGGTGACGCTGGCCCGCAGCGCCGGCTCGGTCAGGGCCGCCAGGCAGGAGGAGGTGACGGCTCCTGCGCAGATCCAGCCCAAGGAGGGCCGGGGCGAGGACAGGGCCGTCAGGATGACGCCCAGCCCGAGAATCGAGCCGGCGTCACCGATCATCATCATCAGGCGGCGGTCGTAGCGGTCTGCGAGGACCCCGGCCAGGGGTGCCAGAAGAACAATGGGGGCGAAGGCGCTCATCTGGACGGCTGCCACTGAGGATGCCGTCCCGTAGGTGCGCAGAATGACGACGGCCAGGCCGAAGGCGCTCAGGCCCGTTCCCAGCGAGTTGATGAAGGAACCCAGGACCAGCAGTCCGACGTGCTTCATGGCTCCGCCTTCGTCAGGAAGCCGAGGCTGCCGGGCGCGGCACCCAGGAGGGTCTCACTGGCCCAGATGAGGGTCTCTCGGCGGCGGGCGAGCTCAGCGGGGCTGGGCTTCATGATGTCCTGGTCCAGGAGGATGCCCGAGGCGCTCAGCAGCAGTTCGATGACGTCATGGGGACGCTCGGTGGTGAAGGCCCCCTCGGCCACCCCCTGGGTGATGACCTCGGCCAGGACCGGGGTGAGGTGCTCGATCATTGCCGTGATGGACAGCAGGTGGAACTCCGCGTTGCCCGGCGCGTGGAACTGGTCGACGAGCTCGGTCTCGGTGTCCACCAGCCTCATCGCGCTCATGATCGCTGCGAGCTTGTCGGCCGCCGGGGCCGATGAGGCGGCGATCTCGCGGGCCTGCTGCTCGACCTGGTGGACGATGCGCAGGACCAGGGCCTTGAGGATCTGCTCCTTGCTGGGGAAGTGGTAGTAGAGCGTCCCCTTGGCGATGCCCACGATCCTCAGGATGTCCTCCATGGTCGTGGGTTGAAAGCCCTTGGTGGTGAACAGGGTGTGGGCGGCGTCGAGAATCTCCTCGCGACGTTGCGCGGTGGGGCGGTGGATGCGCGGCATGGCTCCTCCTTGGTGTGTCGGAAACAGACTAACCGACCGGCGGTCGAGACGCGAGTGTGCACTTCCGTCATGCGGACTCTTTGTCTCGCATCCTGATCCTGCCCTAAGGTGGCCCCATGACGCAGACCATCAAGCTGGCAGTAATCCCGGGTGACGGCATCGGTAAGGAGGTCGTCCCCGAAGGGCTCAAGGTCCTCGAGCGAGCGCTGGAGGGAACCGGGATCACGGTCCGTCCCACCACCTTCGACCTGGGGGCCGAGCGCTGGCACCGCACCGGCCAGACCCTCACCGACGAGGATCTCGAGGCCATCAAGACCCATGACGCCATTCTGCTGGGAGCTGTCGGCGATCCCTCCGTCCCCTCCGGTGTGCTCGAGCGCGGTCTGCTCCTGCGTCTGCGCTTCGCCCTGGACCACTACGTCAACCTGCGTCCCTCGGTGTACTACCCGGGCGTGCCGACGCCGTTGGCCGATCCCGGCGACATCGACTTCGTCGTGGTGCGCGAGGGCACCGAGGGCCTCTACTGCGGTAACGGCGGCGTCGTGCGCCAGGGCACGGCGCACGAGATCGCCACCGAGGTCAGCGTCAACACGGCCTACGGGGTGGAGCGCCTGGTCCGCTACGCCTTCGCCAAGGCCCAGGCCAGGGCGGCCAAGCACCTCACCCTCGTCCACAAGCACAACGTGCTCGTCCACGCCGGCGACCTGTGGCGGCGCACCGTGGAGGCCGTCGGCACCGAGTACCCCGAGGTCACCGTCGACTACTGCCACGTGGACGCCGCCACCATCTACATGGTGACTGACCCCGGCCGCTTCGACGTCATCGTCACCGACAACCTCTTCGGCGACATCCTCACCGACGAGGCCGGCGCCGTGACCGGCGGCATCGGCCTGTCGGCCTCGGGCAACATCAATCCCGAGAGGGCCTTCCCCTCCATGTTCGAGCCCGTCCACGGCTCGGCCCCGGACATCGCCGGTCAGGGCAAGGCGGACCCGACCGCCACGATCAGTGCGGTGGCCCTCATGCTCGACCACCTCGGGCTGCCCGAGGTCGCGGCGAAGGTCGAGGCCGGAGTCACTGCGGACATGGCCACTCGGCGCGGCGGCGCCCAGCGCTCCACCAGCCAGATCGGTGACGCCATCGCCGAGGCGGTGACGGCCGGGGCGGATACGTCATCGCTTTGAGACCCTACGGCCCTCTTCGTGTCCGCAGCGTGATCGCAGTACGCGAGCGGGCCGTTACATTCCGAGTATGTCGCTACTCGGTCCCCCACGTCGGACAGCCGTTTGCCTCCTGCTCGCCGGCCTCACCGGCCTGTGCGGCTGCGACGTCCTGACCGACGCCCCACTGACCGACTCCGAGATGTCCGCCTTCCTGGCTGAGGCGGACTCGCACGCCACCCGATCGCGGGGACGGGCCTTCCAAGCGACCGCGGTGGCGGCAGCGGATCAACGCTCCGCCATTACGGATGCCCTGTCGCTCTCCCGGGTCCGGAGCGATGCCGCCGCGGAGGCCGCGACGCTGGCCATCAGGGTCGGAGCTGTGGCTAGCGACCTGAGTCAGGCCGAGTCCACCGGCCTTGAGGCCGCGAGGTCGGTGCTCGACCAGGCGATGCAGGGCGAGGACGTCGAGGCGATCACGACGGCGCTCACGAACCTCCGTCACGCCGTGGCTGCGGCCGAGTCCGTGGTCTCGGCCCGGCGCTCCTCAACCGGGCAGGACCAGGTGGCTGCGCCCGGGGAGGAGAGCCCGCCAGGAGGTCCTGGCAGGGGAGGGGACGGCGAGTCCGTAGGGGCGGACCGGCCGGGGGAGGGGGAGCCCGAGTCCTCCGCTCAGGTCGGCGCCCCGTCCGATAGCGAGCCATCGGGCCCCCAGGACTCCGCCGAACCGGCCCAGGGGCCGCCTTCTTGAGAGGAGCAGTCTCAGGGGCCGTGATGAGACGGGGTCATCCGGTGGCGGAGGCGGCCGGCGTCTCAGACCCGGGTGCCGCCTTCGTGGGCCAGCGGGACTGACCCGACAGGCCGTCCACGGCGACGCCGCGAAGGACGGCGTCCCACGCCGCCTCGTCGAAGACCCCCTGCTGACAGACCTGGGTCACTGAGACGGCTGCGCCGTCGGCCGACCACACCCGCACGAAGGCCCTCCCCGCGACCCGGGAACCACGGAGGCTGGCGCTGAAGGTGGTGGCGATACCGGCATAGGGTGCGGAGCGGTTCATCGCCGTGAGCTCCTCTCGGCCGGTTTGCCGGTAGTCCGGGTAGGTCCCCGCCAAGGAGGCGGACCAGTGCTCGGACAGGGCGCGGTCATCGCCGCCGGAGACGAGCAGCGCCGCTGCGCTGGTCACCTCGGCGCTCACCTGGCATCCGGAGGAGGTCGAGGCGTAGGAGCGCGACCAGGATGCCTCCGGGGTTGACGCCGTCGCGGGCCCGGTAGGGGTGGTGCTCCCGTGCGGGGCGCTCGTGGCGGTCGGGGACGCGGTGGAGGCGGTGTAGCCGGGAAGGTCCGGGAAGCTGACCGTGAGCGCGGCTGCCGCCGTGGCTTGGGCGGTCGGCAGCGCGGTGGGCATCACCATCCGGGACGGAGCCGTCGAGGACTGCGAAGCCGTAGAAGGGGAGGCGGGCCCCGACACCGACCCGGCGAGCTGATCCAGGTCCACCTGTGCGCATCCGCTCACCCCGGTCAGGAGGACTGTGCCGGCCACCGCCGCCCGGGCGAACCGGGCTCGTGCACCCATTCGGCGAGTACTGACCGAGGGACGACGAACGGAAGTCATGGCCGGAACCTAGCTCTGAGCCCGCCCGCCTGCCAGCATATGGGAAGGTCGTGTCCGAGTTGTGGCCTCGGCGGTAGGGTGGACCTATGCCCGAGACAGACGCCACCTCAACCGACTTCGCATCCACCTCCTTGGCCCGCGCCGCCGAGGTCCCCGTCCCGCAGGCCGATGCGCTCGCCGGCCGATTCCCCCTGACCGCCAACCCCTCACCCCTCGCCGAGGACGAACGGGCAGCGGTCCTGAGGAATCTCCACTTCGGTAACGCCTTCACCGACCACATGGCTCACGCCCGCTGGAGGCAGGGCGAGGGGTGGGGCGACTACGGCGTCATTCCCTACGGCAGCCTCAGCCTGTCCCCGGCCGCCGCTGTGCTCCACTACGGCCAGGAGGTCTTCGAGGGCATCAAGGCCTACCGGCACGAGGACGGATCGGTGTGGACCTTCCGCCCCCGCTACAACGCGGCGCGCCTCAACGCCTCCGCCCGGCGCATGGCTCTGCCCGAGCTGGCGGAGGAGGACTTCGTGGCCTCCCTGGTGGATCTGGTGCGCGCCGACGCCGCCTGGGTGCCCTCAGGTGAGGGCGAGTCCCTCTACCTGCGCCCCTTCGCCTTCGCCTCCGAGGCCTTCCTGGGAGTGCGCCCCGCCGCTGTGGTGGACTACTACGTCATCGCCTCTCCCGCCGGCTCCTACTTCCCTCACGGCTTGGAGCCCGTCTCCATCTGGGTGACCACCGAGTACCACCGCGCCGGACGCGGAGGGACCGGGGCGGCCAAGACCGGAGGCAACTACGCCTCCTCCCTGCTTCCTCAGCAGGAGGCCTACGCGCAGGGCTGCGACCAGGTCTGCTTCCTCGACGACGTCTCGCAGAAGAACATCGAGGAGCTCGGCGGCATGAACCTCATGGTCGTCGACGCCGACGGGACCGTGCGCACACCGCGCCTGACCGGGACGATCCTCGAGGGCTGCACCCGCAGCGCCATCATCCGCCTACTGCGCGACTCCGGGCGGAATGTCGTGGAGGAGACCATCAGCCTTCAGGGACTGCTCGCAGACATCGAGTCGGGCCGGGTCAGTGAGGTCTTCGCCTGTGGAACCGCCGCCGTCGTCGTGCCTCTGGGGCATCTCAAGGGCGAGGGCTTCGACGCCCGCATCGAGGGCAGCGAGGTCACCCGGCAGATTCACGACCGGCTCACCGCCATTCAGACCGGCCGCGCCGAGGATCCCTACGGGTGGATGTATCAGCTCGTGCCTCCTCGTTCATAAAACCACCGACGATATTCCTTCTGAACGTCCAGAAAGATATTGTTTATGTGACATGAAATGGTGACAGTGAGATTGCGGCGATCTCAGTTGCATCTCATTTCATGAGCATTTTGCCCGGAATTCCTAAAACAAGGGGATTCCGGGCAAAACGCTCGAGAAATATGTGGTGCCATTGGTCCATGACTCAGTCCCTCCTACCAGAACCCGAAAGCAGTCCGATCGAAAAGGGCGATGCTGAAGCCGCCTCGTCAGGGGCCGACACGACCTCGGCGCGCAGTGCAGGCAGCGCCCTGCGCCGTCCCGGACGAGGATGGAGGATCGCCCTTCTCAGTGTCCTGGCGATCTTCCTGGTTCTGACCCTGGCCACAGGAGGCCTGGCCCTGTGGGTGCGACACTCCATCGCCTCCGGCATCGAGTTCATCGCCGATCCCTTCGTGGGCATTCCCGCACGGGCCCCGCAGCAGAAGGTGGCCGCGGGCGAGGAACCGGCTGTCAACATCCTGGTCCTGGGGACCGACTCGCGCACCTCCGCCTCCGACCCCTCCCAGTGGAAGGAGGGGGCCCAGCGCACGGACGCGATCATGATCGTTCAGGTCAGCGGAGACCGGAAGACGGTCTCAGTCATGTCGATCCCCCGTGACTCATGGGTGGAGATCCCCGGTCACGGTCAGGGGAAGATCAACGCCGCCTACTCCTACGGGGGGCCCTCGCTGACGATCCACACCGTGGAGAACCTCACCGGCATCCACATCGACCACTTCGCGGTGGCGAACTTCGAGTCCTTCGTCGCCCTGACCGACGAGATCGGTGGAGTGCGAGTCAACCTCAAGACGCCTCAGACACTCGCCGGCAAGGAACTCGGCGCAGGGGCCCAGGTACTCGACGGGCAGCAGGCCCTGGCCTACACCCGCGAGCGCTCCTCCCTGCCCAACGGGGACTTCGACCGCGTCAAGCGCCAGCAGACCTGGATGCGCTCCATCGTGAGCAGGGTCCTGACCAACGGCACCCTGAGCAGTCCCACGGCGCTGTACTCCTTCCTCAAGACCGCCTCGCGGACAGTCGCCGTGGACGAGTCCTTCACGCTCAACCAGATGCAGTCCCTGGCCCTGGAGACGCGCCACCTCCACAGCAACGACATCAGGTTCATGACCGTGCCGACCGCCGGTACGGGAACCGCCACGGACGGGCAGTCCATCGTCACGCTCGACGCCGACGCGGACACCCCCTTGTTCAAGGCCTTCGCCGAGGACCGGGTGAGCGCCTACCTCACCGAGCACCCCGACGCCGTCGAGCTGCTCCCCGCCACGGTGAACTAGAGGTACGGACACGTGGCTCACGGAGCAGCGTCCCCGGGGAGCTCCCCGGGGACGCGAACGAATGCATGGAGACTCATGACTGACACTACTGACGTAGCCGACGTCGCGGTCATCGGGCTGGGGTACATCGGCCTGCCCACGGCAGCGGTCCTGGCCCGCGCCGGGCTCGACGTCGTCGGGGTGGACCGGATCCGGGAACGTGTCGAGGCCGTCAACCGCGGAGAGCTTCCCTTCCTCGAGGAGGGGCTGGCCACCGTGCTGGCCGAACAGGTCGAGGCCGGCCGCCTGCGCGCCCAGATGGAGACGCCCTCGGCACGGACCTACATCATCGCGGTGCCGACCCCGTCGACGGGCTCGGACCACGCGGCCGATCTGTCCCTGGTGGAGGCCGCCACCAGGCAGATCGCCCCTCGTCTCACAGGGGGAGAGCTCATCGTCCTGGAGTCGACCTGCCCGCCCGGCACCACTCGCGCCCTGGCTGAGGCGATCGGCTCGATGCGCCCGGACCTGTCCACGGACGGCAGCGGCGCACAGCCCCAGGTGCATCTGTCCTACTGCCCCGAACGCGTGCTGCCCGGGCGCATCATGACGGAGATGGTGACCAACTCCCGGGTCATCGGCGGCCTGACCCCCGAGGCCTCGCACCTGGCCAGAGACCTGTACGCCACCTTCTGCGCCGGCGAGCTGGTCCTGACCGACGCCACCACCGCCGAGATGACCAAGCTGACGGAGAACTCCTTCCGTGACCTCAACATCGCCTTCGCCAACGAGCTGGCCCTTGTCTGTGAGCGGGTCGGGGTGGATGTCTGGGAGCTCGTCGATCTGGCCAACCGCCATCCGCGGGTGAGCATTCTGCAGCCGGGCCCCGGCGTGGGCGGCCACTGCATCGCCGTGGACCCCTGGTTCCTGGTGTCCAGCGCTCCGGAGGAGACCCGGCTCATCCGCACGGCCCGCCAGGTCAATGACTCCCGGCCGGCCCACTACGTCGGGCGCATCCTTGAGGCGATGGAGCCCTTCTCCTCGCCGATCGTGGCGGTACTCGGCCTGACCTTCAAGGCCGATGTCGATGACCTGCGCCAGTCGCCGGCGCTTGCGATCACTGAGCAGGTGGCCGCCGCTGCGCCCCATGCCCAGGTCCTGGTGGCCGAGCCGCACGCCAAGGAGCTCCCGGCGTCTTTGGCGCGGTGGGACAACGTGCGGCTGACCGGGTGGCGGCAGGCCGTCGAACAGGCTGATGTCGTGGCGGTGCTGGTTGGCCACCAGGAGTTCGCCGACCTTGATCCGCACCTGCTCGAGGGGCGCAGCGTCATCGACGCCACGGGGTTCTGGCGCGCCCGAGAGCCCCAGCTGACGGGTAGAAGGACATGGGCGGCAGGCGTCTGAGACGTCTCATCGGTGCGGCTGTGCGCGGCGTGCACCGGCCCCGACTCAGCGTCATCGTCCGAGCAGCGGGGGCCGGTCCTCACCTGGAAGGGGCCATCCGCTCCGTACTCAACCAGACCTTCAGAGACCTGGAGGTCCTGGTCGTCGTCGGTCCGGGGGCCGATGCGCTGAGCTCCGGTGAGCAGGTGGCCACCGGCCTGTCCGCCAGGGACCGGCGCGTCCGGGTCGTGTCCTGCGACCGGGACGATAGCCGGGGCGCCGGCCCGGATGGCTGGCTGGATGCCGCCCTGAAACGAGCCAGGGGAGGCCTAGTCACCGTTGTTGACGGTGGGGACGGACTTGTCGGCGGTGCCTGCCAGTCGATGATTGAGTGCCTGGAGCGGTCGGGCTCCGATGTCGTCGTCGCGCGCTCGCGGTCCTTGACACCGGTAACCGGGGCCGGGCCGGGGGCGGGACCTCCCCGCGCGCCTCGTCTCGCGCAGCCGCTGGCTCGGGTGCCGGAGGTGGTTGAGGAGCTGGTGGCCAGCGCGGTCATGGCGCGCCGAAGGCTGTGGGCACCGCCGAGACGGCCTCGAGTACTCCGCGCCCCCGCCGTGTCACTGCCCGCCAGGGCCCTCGTGGTGCTTCTGGCCGCGACCCGGATGGACGTCCTGGATGAGGAGGTCTACACCTGGCGCGCAGGCTCTGCGGCCGGTGGCCTCAGTGCGGACACGGATCCCGTCGGCCTCCTGGCGGAGGTGGACGCTTTGGCGCAGCTGGCCGCCGACGCCCCGGAGGCCGTGCGTCGGCGCCTGGTCGCCGGACGCCTGAGTCGGGACCTGGTTCGTCTGGCCGAGGCCGCTCACCGGGAGGGGCCCGACTTCTCCAGCAGGCTGCGCCGCATTGCGAGAAGGGCGCTCGCCGACGCCGACGACCTCGTGTGGGAGGCGGTCGGGCTGCTCGACCGACTCGTGCTGTGGCTCCTCATCCAGGACGAGCCGGCCGGCGCCGTGGAGCTCGAGGAGCTGATCGGCAGACGCTGCGAGGACCTGGGCCACCTTCCCCTGACCATCGAGGCGGGCACCGTGCGCCCCGAGCCTGCTCTCCTGGAAGGGGCCCCGGTGCCCCGCCGACTCACCGAGATCCGGGACGCCGACTTAAGACTGCACGTCGGTGTCGACGCGGTGCGCTGGCTGGGCCCCAGGACCCTGGAGGTACGCGGATGCGCCTGGGTCTGGGGGCTCGACCCAGGCCTGATCGACCGCCCGACCGTCGAGGTGGTCGATGAGACCGGACGAGTTCGAGGCCGCGCCCAGGCTGATCGCTGTGAGGCGCCCCGAGCCGACCTGGAGGCCGGCGACCCGTGCCGCTCCTACCTCGCCTCGGGGATCGTGGTGCGTCTGCAGGTCGAAGCGGGCCGCCCCTCCTGGTTCCGGGTGGTGACCCGCGTTGCCGGGCGAGAGGTGCGGGCATGGATGCCACAACCGGCCGGCTCCAGCAGGAGGTGCCCGGCGCCGCCGGAGACCGGGCAACATCTGGAGGCGCGCGGTCAGCGGGGGCTGCTCCAGGTCGCCCCGGCGCCGAGCGGGATCCGGGGGAGCGAGGCGCGGCCCGGCGGGGAGATCGACGTCGTGCTCCTCTGCGCGCGTCTGGACACTGACGCAACGCTGGAGCTGAGCGGAACGGTGGTGCCGGCCCCGGATGGGCTGGATATCGTCCTGGGCGGCAGGGCCGCCGAGGCTCGGGCGATGACGGTGCCGGCCGTCCTGGCCCCTGGTGGCGGCTGGTCGGCGCACATCGATTTGGCTGATCCCGACGTCGAGCTGGCGACCTACCCGCTGAGCTGGAGCACCGTATCGCAGGACGAGCCCGGCAACAGGATCAAGGGAGCCTGCCTGGCCGGAGAGGGGATCGACGGTCCGGCCACCGAGGTTCCCATTGCCGCGGCGCCCACTAGCTGCGCGGCGGCACCCGATAGCGACGTCACCGGGGCGGATGCCGGGCGCCCGGCGCGCCGCGCGCGGATCCTCACCCGCACGGACGGCTCCGTGGCCGTCGCTGTCATCCCTCCGCTGACTCCTGGCGAGCGCTCACGACGGGGCCACCGGCTCCTCATCGAGCGCGAGGCGGGCCCCCTGAGACCGGGAGTGTTCCTGGAGTCCTTCGGTGGACGCAGCGCGGGAGACAACCCGGCCGCCATCTGCGAGGACCTGGCGGCCCACGGCGTGGGAGCGCCCCTGTGGTGGTCGGTTGTTGACGGGACGGTTCGCGTGCCGGCGGGCGCGCGCCCCGTCGTCGTCGGATCCCCGCAGTGGGTGGAGGCGCTGCGCACCTCATGTGTCATCGTCACCAACGACCACCTCCCCTCCTGGTTCTCCAAGCGTGAGGGCCAGCACCTGCTCCAGACCTGGCACGGCACTCCGATCAAGAAGTTGTTGCTCGACGCGCCGAGAGCCGTCACCCTGAGATACCGGCGACTCATGGACCGTCAGGTCCCCCAGTGGGACCTGCTGCTGGCCCAGAGCCCGCAGGCCGGTCGGCGCCTTCAACAGGCACTGGGATACCGCGGGCCGGTTCGGGTGGGGGAGTACCCCCGCAACGTGAGGCTGCTCGGAGGCGCTGAAGTACGGCGACGGGTGCGCCACGAGCTCGGTATCGCTCCGGGACAGCCCGTCATTCTCTACGCCCCGACCTGGCGCGAGAGCCTGCGGCCCTCGACGGGTGCAGCCGGCTGCGCCGCCGCGCACGGGCCGGGACCTGTGGGGGCGCTGGACGGGCCGCGTCTGGCTGAGCTCCTCGATGCGGTGGTCCTCATGCGCAGCCACCACATGAACCGGGCCGGATGTGTCCCAGGGATGATCGATGTCAGTGGGTACCCGAGTGTCGAGGAGCTCATGCTGGCGGCCGACATCCTGGTCTCGGACTACTCGAGCATCTTCTTCGACTTCGCTCTGACCGGGAAACCGGCAGTGGTCTACGCACCCGACCTGGCCTCCTACCGAGATGTCGAAAGAGGCCTGTACGGTGACTGGCCCCTGGGCTCGGGGCTGCCGGTCGCTGCCGACCACGATGAGCTCGCATCCCACCTGCAGCGGCTCCTCGGCGACATCGACGTCGCTGAGGGGCGCTACTCCCCACTGGAGGTGGAACCCGCGCCGATCCTGGACAACCTCACGTGGATCCGGGGATGGATCGCTCGTTTCCTGAGCTGATAAGCGACCGGAAGGGCGGATGAACATCGCCTCTCAAAAGAACTGGAAAGAAAAATTGTGACGAGAGTGTGAGAGTGAGGGAAAGGTGAGGCGGAACTCTCTGTGATATTCGACGGCGAACGTCGGGTATTTCGGCGGAATATCGGTATCGCATCGATTCTATGACATCTTCGATTTTGGTTCTCGGGGTGGGGAATACTCACGGTGGTTTGTCTGGAGTGTTGTTGAGGACGAACCTCGAACGTCCAAACAGGAAGTGACCCCATGAAGCGCGTGATTACCTATGGCACATATGACCTGCTCCACTATGGTCATATTGCGTTGCTGAAGCGTGCGCGAGCACTGGGGGACTTCCTGATGGTGGCGCTGTCCAGTGACGAGTTCAATGCCGGAAAGGGCAAGCAGTCCTACTTCTCCTACGAGGAGCGCAAGGTGATGCTCGAAGCCATCCGGTATGTCGATCTCGTGGTGCCCGAGCTGACCTGGGGGCAGAAGACCGAGGACATCGCCAAATACGGTATTGATGTCTTCGTCATGGGGGACGACTGGAACGGCGAGTTCGACGACCAGCTCAAGGGGCTGTGTGAGGTCGTCTACCTCCCGCGGACTCCCGAGGTATCAACGACTCGGATCAAGAGTGATATGCGCCTGGGCTGAGTGGTGCGCTGAGCGGCGGCTCGCTGTGCGGGCTGTATCGAGGGGTGGGCGGAGGCCTGGATCGAGGCTCGCTGCATGCTGCGTCAACAGGCGCAGGATTAAATACGCGTAATGTTCATACTGAAATTAGGGCGACCATCATGAGTAAGGATGCTGTTCTCAGAAAAATGGGGCGGGCCGTTTCCGGCCGCCTGCAGCTGCCGGCCACCACCCGGCTGGTGCGCTATGCCGCCGCTAGGGAGTACGAGGACGGTAACCTGGCTGAGGCCAAGCGCCTGTATGAAAAGCTCTCTGAGAGCGGCCACGACACGGCCAGCCGGCTGCGGTTGGGAGTCATCGCTGAGCGTCAGGAACGGTTCGAGGCGGCCTTGAGGACCTACACCGAGGTGGCCGACCGCGACCCCTCCTGCGGAGAGGCCTTCTACCGTGCTGGCTGCCTCCTCAAGCGTCAGGACGATCCGGAGGGGGCCTCCGTCTTCTTCTCGCGGGCCCTCTCCTCGGGGGTGCGGGACCGGCGCTACTCGGAGAATCTGCTCGCCTGCCTGCCCGCGAGCACCCCGCAGTGGCAGCGCCTGGAGGTTCTGCTCTCCGGACTGCCGGAGCACGAGAACGACGCCGCCTGGCTGCGCAAGCTCCTTCAGGCTCAGCTTCACCTGGGGCTCAACGGGCCGGCCAGGTGCACCCTGGACGCCCTGGCCGACATTGATGAGCTCAGCGCGCAGGAGCTCTTCGAGCAGGGGGTCATCGCCCACCGTGAGGGTGATCGGGCCTCCGCCGCCGCCAGCTTCGCCGCCGCCTGCAAGGCCGCCGGAGGAAAGGCCTGCAGCAAGGGACCGGCCCAGTTCGCGTGCTCCCGGGGAGACTGGAGGCTGGCGGCCGAGCTCTTCGAGATCTACCCGGGCGAGGGGATGACGAGGGTGGAGCGGGCCTACGAGCTGGCCTACTGCCTGGACCGTCTGCGCGAGCACGAGCGGGCACAAGGACAGTACGCCCTGGCCGCCTCACTGGACACCGGCAACGGGAACACTCTTTACAAGCTGGGACTCGCCTCGGAACGTGTCGGCGACCTCGCCACCGCGGAGCGCTCGTACCAGGAGGCCTTGCGGACGCTCAAGAAGCCCGCACGCAGCTGGTGGAACTATCGCCGTGGGGTCTGCCTGGCGAGGCTGGGACGCCACGACGAGGCGCTGGCCTCCTTCTGGGCCTACCTGGGGCCGGCCCCGCGCGGGCTGGCATCGGTGTCCAAGCAGCTGGCCAGCACGGGCTTCCTCGACCTGGTTCGCGCGAAGAGCACACCTCCGCCTCGGCAGCGGCCGGAGGATCTGGTCGAGTCCACCATCGGCGATGTCATGCTCGGCCTTCACGAGGCTCTCAGCTCCCACAACTCTACGGACGATCCCGGTGCCGGTAAGGCGATCCCGTCCGCCGCAGCGGGTCAGGCCGCTCAGTCCATCCGGCATGTCCTCCCGCTGGTTCTCAAGGGGGACCGGAATCACCGCCTGGTCCTGGCCCAGCTGGCCCAGGACGCCGGGCAGGTGGAGCTCGCCTGCGAGATCCTCGAGCAGGCCGAGGAGTTCGGCTGCAAGGACGGGCTGGACCCACGGGCCTATGGGCGCACCGCGACAGCCGCCCGCAACATCCGCTACGCCGAGGCCCTGGAGGTCCTTCCCGTCAGCCCCCACCTGGTGCTGTGGGAGTCCAACCACGGCGCCTCGATCGGCTGCCATCCCCTGGCCATCTTCCGCTGGATGGTGGACCGGCCGGAGTACTCCCACCTGTTGCACGTGTGGGCCGTCAATGACCTGGGCGCCATCCCCGCGGATCTGCTGGGGCGTCGCAACGTCGTCTTCGTCCCCCTGCACAGCACCGAGTACATGCAGTACCTCGCCACCGCCGGGTACCTCGTCAACAACGTCTCCTTCGCTCCCTACTTCGTGCGCCGCCGCGAGCAGCGCTACCTCAACACCTGGCACGGCACCCCCTTCAAGACCCTGGGGCGGTCCATGCGGGGAGGTCTGCTCGACTACGAGAACCTGCAGCGCAACTTCCAGCTGAGCACCACGCTCATGGCGCCCAATGAGCTCACCCGATGGGCGCTGGTGGAGGACCATGATCTGCTCGACGTCTACCGGGGCCGCACCATCGTCGCCGGCTCCCCCCGACTGGACACCTCGCTGACGATGAGCGCCCAGGAGCGCACGGCGCTGCGAGGTCGCCTGGGACTTGCTGAGGACGATGAGCGCCGTCTGGTCCTGTTCGCCCCCACCTGGCGCGGCGGGGTCAGCAAGCGAGAGCTGGACCGCGAGGCCCTGGTCGCCGACCTGACCGCCATGGCCTCCCGTGACGACGTGCTCGTGGTCTACCGCGCCCACCGTCTGTCCGAGAAGCTGCTGGCCGGCGTCGATCTGCCGGTGAGCGTCGTCCCCAAGGACATCGACACCAATGAGCTGCTGGCCGCCGTCGACGTCCTGGTGACCGACTACTCCTCGATCCTCTTCGACTTCCTGCCCCAGAAGCGCCCCATCGTGCTCTACATGCACGACGTCGAGGAGTACCGGGCCGAGCGGGGCCTGTACCTTGATCCTGGGGAGGTCCCCGGGCTGGCCTGTTATGACCGCGCTGAGCTGGCCTCAGCCATCGGGCGTGCCCTGGCCGGAGAGGGGGTCGCGCCCCAGAAGGCCCTCGACCGGTACTGCCCCTACGAGGACGGACAGGCCTCGTCACGCCTGGCCCGAGCCTTCTTCGACGACGACCTCGACTACGGACGGCAGGCGATCATCAGGGACCACGCCCTCGAGCCCGCGTCTGGCGACGGTTCCCGTAGACGCCGCACCCTCCTGTTTCACGCCTCCATGATCCCCAACGGGATCGCCTCCGCCCTCCTGGCTCTCCTGGAGGCGCTCGATCCGGACCTCTACTCGGTCAACCTCATTGTCGAGCCCTCCGTCCTGCGCAACAACGAGGACCGTCAGGAGATCTTCCGACGCCTGCCCCGCCACGTCCATGTCATCTGCAAGCCCGGGGCCGCTCCCTGGCGGATCCACGAACGGGCCTGCGTCAACGACTTCGCCCGGCACCCCGAGGCCTTCACCTCGCAGAGCTTCTGGGACTGCTACTGGGCCTACTACGAGCGCGAGACGCGCCGCATCCTGGGCGACTTCGTGCCCGACGCCGCCATCGAGTACGACGGCTACGCCGAGACCTGGGTCTCGCTCATCGCGGCCTGGGGTCGCCGCGGATCGCGCACCTCCTGCTACCAGCACAACCAGATGGACAACGAGTACCGGGACAAGTACCCGGGCCTCAAGCGCGTCTTCACCCTCTACAGCGCTGTCGACGCCGTCGTCGCCGTCAGCCCGGGACTGGCCCGCCACAACCGCAGCGGGCTGGCCGGCCTGGGTGTCGACCTCACCCAGCACCAGCTCTCGGCCCGCAACCTCCTGAACGTCGAGCGGGTCCGCCGCGGGGCGCAGGCACCCGCCCCGGAGGCCTTCACCACGCTGAAGAACGAGCACGACATCGTCCTTGCCACCATGGGGCGGATGTCGATGGAGAAGAACCAGGCGGCTCTCATCGAGGCGCTCGCCCTTCTGCGTAAGCAGGACGGCACCGAGGGCGGCGGCGCTCAGGGACTGAACGTCGGCCTGGCGATCGTCGGCTCCGGGGTGCTCGAGGCGACGCTGCGGGCCAGGATCGACTCCCTGGGCCTGTCCGGGCACGTCGTGCTGCTGGGGCAGATGGACAATCCGTTCCCGGTCCTGGGCGGAGCCGACCTGTTCGTCCTGCCCTCCCTGCACGAGGGACAGCCGGTCACCCTGCTGGAGGCGATGACGCTGGGAACCGGGGTCGTGGCCTCCGACCTTCCGGGCAACCGGGAGCTGATCGACCTCGGATACGGGGTTCTGAGCGGCACCTCGCCCCAGGACATCGCCCAGGCGATCCGCTCGGCACTGGCTGATCCCCGCCTCGCCCACGGAGACTTCGACGTCACCGAGCACAACGCGCGCTCACTGCGGGACACCCTGGAGGCAGTGCTCGGCCCCGAGGCACTCCACCAGCAGCCCCAGGGGAAGACGGCTTCCAAGAGGCGGCGGCGCAAGCGGGCGGCCTCGCGAGGGAAGCCCGCATGACGGGCCCCCATGGGTCACAGCCCACAGCGGCTCGCCAGGGTGCGGTCTGCGCCCCGATGCCGGCTGGCAAGCCCTCGGCGGAGCTGGGGGAGATCCTCCAGCAGGTCCTCCAAGGGCTGTCCCGCGGGGAGGAGTCCGGAGCAGCGCCCCGTGTCGCCGTGCTCCTGGACCGCCCTCAGCCCCACCTGAGTAACTGGCTCGGGGCGGCGCTGGGAGCGCGCGAGCTGATCGTCTGCTCAATGCGGGACGAGCAGGACGAGCAGGACGGGTGCCCGGAGGCGGAACCAGTGGAGTACTCCGGTCTCATCGGTCTGGCCCGAGTGGTTGGCTTCACGAACCAGGTCGACCTGCACCAGGCCCTGGCCACTCACGGCCGGTTCGACGTCCTCGTGGACGCACTCACCCACAGCCCGGGCATGCGCGCCACGTCCGCCCAGCTGTTCATCGGTATTGTCCGCGACGGCGGGTACTACGTCGCCATCGATGGTGCGGCGCTGGGCGAGAGCCTCAACACCGCTGGGCTCATCACCCGGGCCTCGCGCAGCCTCGCCGGTCTGCACGGAGCCGCGGGGGATCTGAGTGGGGACGAACGGTCCTACGGTGAGCAGGTGGCCGCACTGACCGTCCTCGACGGCGGTGTCGTGCTGCGTAAACGAGGAGACGGATTCGTCAAGCTCCGATACGCCGAGACCCCGCCGATCCTGTCCGCCCGCTACGGCGAGTCCTGGGGGCGGTCACTGGAGACCCTCCCCGCCCGGGTCACCCCGCTGGAGGTCATTGGCGTCACCAACAACCCGGGATTGTGCGCCAAGAGGTTTCCGCGCGAGAACCGCATCCCCGAGACCTCCGTCCTGGAGTACCGGGACGTGTGCGTCGCCCCCCGTCAGGTGCTTGTCAAGGATCATCTCCTGCTGCCCAACACCTTCCGCCTGGCCACGACCAAGCGGCTGGTCAACACGGCGCTGAAGGAACTCAACCACTACTACGCCGCGCCCACGGTCGATACGCAGTCGGCTCCCAGACGTGAAGGAACCTTCTTCTACCTGGACATCGAGTACAACCGGCACTTCGGCCACTTCATGACCGAGGTCGTTCCCAGGCTCTACGCCTGGGAGCTGGCGCGGGCGACGCACCCCGACATCCGGATCCTCACCAACAGCAGGGCCGACCGCGGCCGTCCCCCTGCCTACCAGCGCATCCTCCTGGAGGCCTACGGCATCGGCGACGACCTGGTCGAGGTCATCACCTCCCCGGTGAAGGTCGACACCCTCGTGTGCGCCATGCCCCTCATGCAGAACGGGCGATTCGCCGACCCGGCTCTGGCCTCAACCTGCCACCGGCTGCGTGACGGCCTGCTGGAGCGATCAACCCCCAACGACAAGCCCCAGCGCAGGCTCTTCATCTCCCGCAAACCCGACATGTGGCGCGAGTGCCTCAACGGCAGTCAGGTCGAGGAGTGCTTCGCCCGCAGGGGCTTCACCATCATCCGGCCCGAGGGCCATTCCATTGTGGAGCAGGCCCGCATGTTCTACGAGGCCGACGTCGTGGCCGGGTACATCGGCTCGGCCCTGTACAACATCATGTTCGCGCGCCGCCCGATCGACGTCATCGGTTTCATCAACCAGTCCTACCTGGCCACCAATGAGTACCTCATCTGCTCGGTCCTCGGCCACCGCCTGCACCTGTTCTACGGTGATGAGATCACCGATGGCAGGGGAAAGGACTGCGAGGGCCGGGACCTGGGAGTCACCAACCGGGACTACGTCTTCAACATCGAGCGCGATGGCGACCAGCTCGACGAGCTGCTCGACTCCCTGGAGGAGACATGGGGGGAGTCATGAGCTCGTCGGAGACCCGCACCTCGCCTCGGACGGCCCCCGAGCTGCGGCGAGCCCTGTGGCACCTGCGTCACTCAGGGCTGTCGGGGCTGCGTGAGCATCTGCGCCGTCGTCGGGCCACCGCCTGGGCCCGCCCCCGCCGGTGGGCCTCCAAGAGACGGGGCCGGACGCTCCTGCCGGACTGGCCGCTGCCCACACCCCAGGAGACCGGGCCCCGTCACGACGTGACCGTCGGGGTGATCGCCGACGAGTTCACGGCGCTCGCCCTGGGCTACGAGTGGCGCTCGGTGCCCCTGACCCCCACCGGTTGGCGCGAGCAGGTCGAGCAGACCCCCATCGACCTGCTCTTCGTGGAGTCCGCCTGGCACGGCAACGACGACGCCTGGCGCTTCCAGGTCATCGGCTCTCAGGGACCCTCGGGCCACCTGAGGGACATGGTTACCGTGCTGCGGGACCGAGGAGTGCCGACGGTCTTCTGGAACAAGGAGGATCCCGCCCACTACGACGAGGCCATCGAGACCGCACGCCTCTTCGACTGGGTCTTCACCACCGATGAGGCGATGGTGGAGCACTACCGGCGCGACCTGGGACATGACCGCATCGGGATCCTGCCCTTCGCCGCCCAGCCCGCGATCCACAACCCGATCCGCCTGCTGGACGAGGCGGGGCGTCCCGCGCCCCTGAGGGATGTCGCCTTCGCCGGCACCTATTTCGCTCACAAGTACCCCGAGCGGCGCGAGCAGATGGAGATCGTCCTGGGCGGCGCCCACGACGTCGCGGCACGCCTGCCCCACGGGCTGGACATCTTCTCCCGGTACCTCGGCGGCGACGACACCTACCAGTTCCCGGCTCCCTGGGACTCGCACGTGCGCGGCAGTCTCACCTACACCCAGATGCTCAGCGCCTACCGCGCCTACGCCGTCTTCCTCAACGTCAGCTCCGTGGTGGACAGCCCCTCCATGCTTCCGCGCCGCGTCATTGAGGTCCTGGCCTGCGGCACTCCCGTGGTGAGCACCCCGACGCTGGCCACCGACCGCCTGCTGCCCTCAGGCGCCCTGGCCAAGGTCACCGACCGCGCCCAGGCCGGTCACACCGTGCGAGCGCTCGTGACGAACCCGGCCCTCGGGGAGTACATGACGCATCTGGCGCAACGGGAGATCTGGAGCCGGCACACCTACAGCCACCGCGTGGAGACCGTGCTGCGAGCCGTCGGCATGGGGGAGCGGGCCACGCGCCGCCCCACCATCGCACCGCTGGTGTCCACCATCCGGCCCGAGCAGATCGACCACGTCCTTGAGACCCTGGCCGGTCAGCAGCGGGTGACGATGGCCCCGGTCATCCTCACCCATGGCTTCACCGCCCCGGCCCGCAGCAGGGCCCGGGCCCGCGAGCTGGGCCTGGAGATCGACTGGGTCGGCGCCGAGACCAGCACTCCCTTGGGGGGCTGCTACAACCTCATGCTCTCGCGGGTCGAGGCCGACTACATCGCCAAGATGGACGACGACGACCTCTACGGCGATCACTACCTCTTCGAGTCCCTCGCGGCGGCCGACTACGCCCGTGCCGAGGTCGTGGGCAAGCACGCCCACTACCTGCACCTGACGGGCCCGGACCTGACGGTGCTGCGCTTCGCCGACTGGGAGCACCGCTATACGACTTTCGTCTCCGGGCCGACCCTGGTGGCTCGGGCGGACCTGGCGCGCGAGGTGACTTTTCCCGAGACGACCACTGGTGAGGACACCGGTTTCCTCAATGACTGCGCACGTGCTGGGGCCCGTATCTATTCGGCCTCCCGATTCGGGTTCGTCCAACGGAGAGGGACGACTTTCGGACACACCTGGGACATCTCCAACGCGGAGGTGCTGGCTACGTCCACCATTAGTCATTGGGGACCGCCCCACGAAATGGAGATGCCCACCTCATGAATGCCCGCAGCACCGAGACCTTGCACGTCATCATCATCGGTTCCGCAGATGGGCAGGACACACTCGGCTCTCTTGACCAGGACTCGCCCGAAGGCGGGATCGTCCCCATTGGCTGCCCCGATCCGGCGGGGCTGGGCCAGGTCCTGCGCCCTCTGGCCGCAGGGACCCGGGTCCTGCTCCTCCATGCGGGAGACCGCCTTGAGCCGGGCTATCTCACCTCAGTGGCCCAGCACGGCACCGGCGAGGCGGTCGTCCTCACCCCGACCGTGACCATCCGCCCCGACGGCACCCGTGACGAGCGGTTGCAGTGGCGCTTCAAGCACGGCAACCGCACCGCTGACCTGACCGTCGAGCCCCACATCTTCCCCGACACCGTCAGCGGAGCGGTGCTCACCATCCCCCGCCACGGCCTGCAGGACTGGGACGGACCGGGGGCCCTCCACGGCGGGGACGACGCCGCCGGCGCGCAGACCGCGACCGATGACGAGCACACCGCCCTGAGCGGGCTCATTGCCCACATCATGGCCACCGGCAACCGGGTGGGGCTGCATGACGGCCCGGCCGTCATCCGCCACGCCCCCCAGCCCCCCGGCCCCTGGGGCAGGATCGACCACTACCGCCACCTGCTGGGCACGGTGCTGCCGGCGTGGCTGCAGGCCGGCAGCCCCCCACCGGCCTGGGTCCACCAGCTCATCATCCACCGCCTCATCCAGGTCACCGACGCCGACCGCGGACTGCGCTACCCCTCGGTGGGGCTCACGGCCGCCGAGCGCGCCGAGGTGGCCCAGCTTCTGCGTGCCGTCACCCGGCGCGTCCCCGCCCCCCAGATCGAGGCGTACTGCTCCACGCTGCTGGCCGTGGGCCGTCGCACTGCACTGGTCGCCATGGCCGCCGGCCCCATGCCCGCCCCGATCCTGCCCTCGGCGCGCAGGTTCCGCAGCGACCAGAAGGCCACCTACTTCTACGCCGGCGACATGCCCCAGGAGCAGTGGAAGGTCGATGGCACCTGGGCCCGGCCGACCAGCGCCAAGACGGTCGACCACCGCTACTTCGACGACGTGGTGCTCCACGAGCGCATCGTCTGGCTGCCCAAGGGGCGGATCACCGCCGTCATCGACGGCCAGGAGCTCCCGGTCGCCCCCTACCGGGGCAATCCCAGACCGCCTGAGACGCCTCCAGGGCGAGGCCGCCCGGGAGCGGCCTCATCCGGGCTGCGCCGGCGCCTGGCCCGGCTCCTGAGTCCCACCGCCACGCAGGAGACCCAGACGCCCGACGGCACGTCCCCTGCCCCGGAGGCCTCCTCCGCGGCGTCCTCCACGACTTCCGTGGCCTCCTCCTCAGCGCTCACGCCGTACACCGCCTCATCCCCCTCCGACTGGCCCCGCACCTGGCTCTACATGGACCGCCACGACAGCGCCGGTGACAACGCCGAGCCGCTGTACCGCTACGCCCGCACCCACGCACCCAGCGTTCGGCACATCTTCGTCATCGAGCGCAGCAGCCCGGACTGGGAGCGCCTCGCACAGGACGGCTTCGTCCTGCTGGACCCGACCGGCCCCGGATTCGACGCCGCCTGGAGCGGCGCCGAGACCATCCTCCTGTCCGATATCGGCGATCCGCTCATCGCGGGCCGCCTCACCGGCACGGGCGTCGGCCCCGACCAGCGCCTCGTCTTCCTCCAGCACGGCGTGACCATGCGCGACATGTGGCGCTGGTTCAACGGCGCCCGCATGGACGTCGTCGTGTGCGCCACCGCCGCCGAGCAGGCCGGGCTGACGGCCGACCACACCTCCTACACCCTCACCGACCGAGAGGTCTGGCGTACCGGCTTCCCCCGCCACGACCACCTCCACAGCCTGCTGGGACGCGAGCGCGACAGCATCCTGCTGGCCCCCACCTGGGACCCCGAGGTCTCACGCGCCCTGGAGTGCGACCCCGACGCCGTCGGACTCCTCAGCGCGCTCTACCGGCCCTGGCTCGAGCTGGCCGCGGGCCTGACCCAGGCCGGTCACCGCACCGTCCTGTTCGCCCACCCCAAGCTGGTGCTGCACGCACCCGAGTGGTTCAGGGCCCTGGGCGTGCCCGCGGTCACCGGTCGCGACCTGCCCGAGACCCTGGTCCGCTCCTGGGCGGTGGTCTCGGACCGCTCATCCGTCCTCGACGAGGGCATGATCGCCGGCTGCGTCGGCATCGTCTGGGATCCTCGAGGGCGGCCGGACACGGACCGCTACCGCGCCCGTCACGAGGCCATCGGAGCTATCGGCGCCGACACCAGCGCGCAGGTGCATCAGGCGGTGGGGGACGTCGTCGCCGGCCGAGTCACCGCCCCTGAGGACCTCCTCCTGCTCGACGCCGGAGCCTGCGCCCGCCTGACCGCGCTGCTCCGACGCGACATGATCTGATGCGGGCCCCGCCGGCGGGGACCCCGCGGATGCGCCGCCGCCCGCCCCTGGTCAGCCTCGTCATCCCCGTCTACGGGGTGGCCCCTTACCTGGCCCGCTTCCTGAGCTCGCTCGACGCCCAGGACCACCCGCACGACCGTCTCCAGGTCGTGCTCGTCCTGGACGGGGCCTGCGACGACTCACCGCGGGCCTGCCGGAGCTGGGCGCGGCGAACCGACCTCGACGTTGAGATCATCGAGACGGACAACGGCGGACAGGGACGCGCCCGAAACCTCGGGATGGGGCGGGCCCGAGGACAGTGGATCGGCTTCCCCGATCCCGACGACTGGCTCGCCCCCGACTTCCTCACCCGGCTCCTGGCCGCCAGACGCCGCGGCGACGTCCTCCTGGCCGGCCGTACCCTCATCCATCAGGACGGCGCTGAGATGCCCCACCCCCTCGACTTCCGCTTCCAGAGCGGGACCGTCCGGGCCGACGCCGTCCGGCAGCCGCAGGCCATCCAGCTCTCCGTCCACGAGTGCCTCATCCGGGCCGACCTGGCGCTCGCGGCCCGGTTCCCGGAGGACCGTGAGGCCCCCACCTTCGAGGACGCCCTCTACCTGGGGCGTATCCGCAGCCGCTGGGGCCGGATCGCCTACGTGCCCGAGGCCGTCTACCACTATGACAAGCGGGTCGCAGGCGACTCCGCGGTTCAGACCGCCTGGTCGCGGCCGGGCCGCTACATCGCTCAGATGCGCACGCGCTACCACGCCCTTCTCGATGCCGCCGGTGGGGCGCCCTGGGCTCAGCAGACGATCCTGTACGACCTGGGCTGGTACTTCGGGGTCGTCGACGCCGGCCGGATGCCCACTGATCCGCCCGGACTGGGGCAGATGCACGCGGCCGAGATGCGTGGGCTGGCGCAGCGCCTCGACTCCGAGCAGATCCTCCGCAGCCCCTGGGGCAACCTCGGTGCCCGGGACCGGGCCCGCCTCCTGCTGTGGAAAGGCCGACCCGAGGCGGCGGTGGTGCGTGACGGCGAGGTCATCGAGCTGTGCACCGTCGAACCTGCCGGCCGGCAGGCGGAGCCCCTGGGCTACGCCGGCACCGACGTCGGCTGGGTCCTCACCGGAGCCGAGGCGGCGCAGCGCTACTCCGGTGCAGACGTCCCCCGCATCCCCCTGTGGTCCCGCCGGCCACGGCTGGTTGAACCGCGCCCGGCCAGGACGGTGCGCCTTCGCAGGCTGCTGCGGCGTCGTCGCTGAAGTGCGTCGATCCCCACCGGCCCGACGCCGCCCTGCCTCACGGGGTGGGGCTCACAGCGCCGGGGCGAGGCTGCGCGGTGCCAGGGCGATCTCCAGCTCGTCGGCGACCCAGGAGTACAGGGAGGCGGCGTAGTGGAAGGGGGCGGCCCCCCAGCGGTGCGCGTCGTCGGCCACCACGAGCTCGTCGGGCACCTGCAGAATCCGCAGGTCGGTCTCCTGGTAGACGAGCTCGATGTAGCGGGTCATGACCCAGTTGGCCTCCATGGCCGTCTGCCCCCAGCTCGGGACGGTGGACATCCCCGATGTGGTCCGCGTCGCCCAGGGAACGTTGATGAGGATCGTCCGCCTCGCCAGGTCGAGCCGCTCCAGGAGGGCGTGGAAACGCAGCAGGGCGGGCCGCCACAGGTGCAGGTGCTCGGCCGTCCCCAGCTCGAGGAACCTGGCGGGAAGCCCCTCGTAGAGGCCGGCCGTCAGCGCCTCGGTCGAACGCGTCAGGAAGGTCCCGGGGGAGGTCTCCAGGACGCCGAGGCGCTCATCGGTCAGGTCCCACAGCAGGAGGTCGGTGTAGGAGGCGACGGCCGTGAGCTGCGCCTCCAGGTTGCCCACCATGTCGGACAGGAAGGACCGACGGGCGAAGGACGACCTGAGCAGGGACAGATCGACGTCGCCGACGTCGGCCGGGCACCCCGCACTGATGAGGGACTGGCGGGCGATGTAACGCTCCCCGCTCCAGCCCCGCCGCTCCATCTCACCGGCCACGTCCCTGGCCACGCAAGAGCCGTAGACCGTGATTCGTCCTGCTGTCATCGTGCTTTCCTCACTGCGCATGGTCATACTCCTCGAGCGTGTCGGTAGGGCAGGGTGCGGCTCTCCGAGCGTTGGATCCGCACCCCCGCCGGTTTCCACTTCTCCCGGCACTCGGCCAGGATCGTGGCGGCCTTGTCCGGCTTGTTCTTGGCGATGTTCCAGGACCACCACCGGTAGTCGTGGGCGATCTGGGGGCCCGGGCCGTCACCGATGAGCTCGCCATCCATGAGCCACAGCGCCCGGGTACACATCTCCTCGATGACCTGTGCGGCATGGTTGACGATGAACACCGTCCCGGCGGCGCGCCGCAGCTCGGTCATCTTGATCTCGCTGCGCTCCTTGAACGCGGCGTCACCGGTGGACAGGGCTTCGTCGATGAGGAGGATGTCCGGGTTCGCCGCGGCGGCGATCGCGAACCGTAGACGTGAGGCCATTCCCGAGGAATAGGTCTTCATCGGGCGGTAGATGGCCTTCCCGATCCCGGCCAGCTCGATGACCTCCGGGATGATCGCCTCGATCTGCTGGGGAGTCAGTCCCATGGCCAGGCAGCCCAGGCGCACATTGCGCTCGCCGGACAGGTCCGGGACGAGGGCTGCGTTGACGCCCAGGAGTACCGGGGTGGAACGGGCGCTCACCGTTCCCGAGGTCGGCGTCTCCAAGCCGCCCATGACGCGCAGCAGCGTGGACTTCCCCGCCCCGTTGCGCCCCAGGATCCCGATCGACTCCCCGGCGCGAGCCACGAAGGAGATGTTCTTGAGGGCCTCGACCCTCACTTTCGGCCTGTGCCCAGTCATCCCCATGACGATCTTCTGCGCCACGGAGGCGGCGCGCAGATCCTCGGCGTCCGTGGAGGGCGCCCGGTAGCTCACCCCGATCTCGTCGACGACGACGGTGGCGGTGCCGATGCCGGCCTCGTGACCCTCGGCCGCGGTCATGACAGCGGCCGACGAGTCGCCGTCCGATGTCATCGTGACGATGGGGGAGGGAGATGTCACCTCTCCCGGCCCGTCCGCCTGGAGGGCCGCTGAATCCTTCCCTGCTCCGGTCTCAGCGCTCGACACCGTAGGCCTCCTCCTTCTCCCAGAAGAACACGAAGGACACGGCGGTCAGCCCCAGCGACCAGGCACTGAGGATGAGCCACATGCGCGGCTGCGGAACACGCTGGTACAGGATCACGTCCCGGTACATCGTGATGATGAGGTAACCGGGATTGAGGTCCATGGCCCGCAGCATCACCGGGTGATTGATGAACCGTTCGTAGGAGAAGAAGACTCCCGAGGCGTAGAACCAGAACTGAGTCAGGAAGGGCCAGATGTTGCGCATGTCCGGGATCGTCGTCGTGATACGGGAGGCCGCCAGCGTCAGTCCCAGGCTCAGGAGCACCTGAAGCGCCAGGACCGGGACGATGAGGACCCAGTGCCAGCTCGGCCAGGCGTGAGGGGGGAGGACCACCACGAGGACGAGGAGCGCGATCATCGGCGGGATCAGGTCGATCGCGCTGCGAATCGTGTACGACGCGGGCAGGGCGGCCCGAGGGAAGGAGAAGCCTCGAATGAGGTTCCTGCCGGTGACGATCACCTGGCTGCCACCGGTGACCGCCCGCTGCAGCGGCGGGAAGAACGTGACGCCGATGATGAGGTAGCCGATGAAGTTGTCAATGCCGCGGCTCGTCTGCAGAAGCAGCCCGAAGACCAGGAAGTAGACGATCGCGTCGAGCATCGGCTTGGCGATGAGCCAGGCGTTGCCCAGGAAGGTGCCCCGTTGAG
This sequence comes from Actinomyces sp. HMSC08A09, assembly GCF_001807465.1. Taxonomy (NCBI): domain Bacteria; kingdom Bacillati; phylum Actinomycetota; class Actinomycetes; order Actinomycetales; family Actinomycetaceae; genus Actinomyces; species Actinomyces sp. HMSC08A09. The sequence goes on from NZ_KV789074.1 coordinate 33,757, forward strand.
AGCCCAGGGCCTTGGCCCGGGCGTCGGCCCAGATGAAGTGCCGTCGCTGCCAGAGCTGGCGTATGTAGGCCACCAGCGGCGGGCGCCGGCCCACCGGGTAGAGCTCGCTGAGCTCGACGACGCTGACACTGACCTCCGAGCTGCCGCCCCAGAACGGCTGCCCATCGGACCACGGGGCCCAGGACGCCCTGCTCATACCAGCTCCTTGTAGATCTCGGCCTGACGGACTGCGTTGCCGCTCCAGGTGGGCAGCGGCTGATGCGTTGAGGACGTTGAGGGCAGGGGATCTCCAGACGCCATACCGGTCAGCACTCGGCTGAGCGCCTCCACGTCCCCGGCCGGGAAGGACCGATTCGTCGCTGCGGCGGTGAGCTCGCTGAGCGCGGGAAGGTCGGAGACCACCACCGGCCGTCCCAGCGCCATCGCCGTCATCGGCTTGAGCGGTGTCACCAGCCGGCATACCGGCGTATCCAGCCTCGGCACGCAGAAGACGTCCAGGGCCTGGTACCAGTCCAGGGCCGTGGCGCGCTCCACCCGTCCGGGAAGGACGCACACCGAGGCCTCCAGCCCCAGCTCTCCGGCCAGGGCCACCAGCCCGGGTCGGCTGACCCCGTCACCCACGACGGCGCACCGCACGTCGACCCCCCGAGCGCGGCAGAGCGCCACGGCCCGCAGGAGCACGTCGAAGCCCTCGTAGCCCACCAGGGAGGAGACGCTACCCACCCACAGGCCGTCGCGGGGCAGGCCCAGCCGTTGGCGGGCATTCGCTGGCGAGTACCTGGTGGCTTCCAGGACCTCCTGTTCCACGGCGTTGGGGACGACCGTGATCCGGCCGGGCTCGACACCCCGGGCCGCGAGGTCCTCGGCCTGGACCCGAGAGAGGACGACGACGGCATCGGCCCGCCGGGCCATCTCGGCCTCCTTGGCCCGCAGCAGCGCGAAGCGCTCGGAGCTCAGTGCCTCGGCCTGCTGACTCACCGGCCTGGAGGCCACCCAGGTGCACTCCAGTACCCCTCGCATCTCGTAGACCCAGGGCAGGCCGTAGGAGCGCGCCACCGCCTGGGTGACCAGGGCGTTGACGTAGTTGGTGGTCGTGTGCAGCACGTGGGGGTGGAATGCCTCCACCTCCCGCGCCAGCAGACGGCTCATCTGAGCCAACCGGGCTATCGGGGCGGCCTGGGTCCGCGCGGGCAGAAGCCGCCGGTAGGTGACTGCGTCGACGACGTCGGTGGCCTGAGCGGCGGGCCTGCCGATGATGACGGGGTAGCCGATGCGGGTCACCGCCCGCACGTCGATGCCGGCGTCGCACTGTGCCTGAAGGAGTGCGTGCGAGCGCACGGTGTAGCCGGACTGGGTGTGGGGCAGTGAGCTTGTCAGCAGGTGAAGGACTCGCAGCGGCTCGCCGGGGTCAGGAACGGTCCAGCCCGGTGAGGGGGACAAGCGGGGCAGGTGGAAGCCCGGGCTCATCATGGCGAGCTGGGAACGCAGACGGGCCCGCAGCGCCCCGGAGACGGGCACTGCCTCCAGTGTGCTGAGCGCGGCGCTCAGGTGCCCCCGGGACCACAGGTCCCGCGCGCGCACCGCGGGGCTCAGGCCCTCGGCGTCAAGATGCCTACGCTCGGCGGAACCGAGGTGGATCGCCATCTCGGCGGCGAGCCGGCGGCCGAGGGCCGATCGCGGCACCGCCCGGCTCAGCGTGTCACTAGCCGAGTCCGGTCGGTCGGCGATGAACGCCGACAGCGCCCGGCGCAGCTCGTGCTCGCCCGCGCCGATGTCGAGAGCCCGAGCGCTGCGACCGCGCCAGGGCTCAGAGAGCCGACGCGCCCCCTGCAGGGCCAGCAGCACCGGATCCTCGACCAGCTGCCGGGTGGCGGAGGTACTCAGCAGTGCCAGGTTCCTCAGGATCTGGAGGTCAGCCACCGGCCACCTGCCTCAGGAGGGACTCATAGCGGTCGGTCATGGCCTCGGCGTCGGCGTGAACCGCCAGCCAGCGCCGTCCGCCCGTCACGTCCAGACGACTGCGGTTGGCAGCCAGGGCGCTCCACAGGGAGGCCAGGGCCTGCGGGTCCTGCGGGGCGGTGACGTCACCGCAGCCGGCGTCCTCCACGATGCGCCGGGCCTCCCCATCTACCGAGGCGCACACGTGCACTCCGGCGGACATGATCTCGTAGAGCTTGGAGGGGACCGTCACGGACATGGCCGGCCAGTCCTGCAGGCTCACCAGCGCCGTATCGGCCCAGGCGTAGTGCTGATCCACCTCGCTCCAGGGCACAGGGGGGAGGAACTCCACGGGGGCGGCGAGCCTGTGGGCCAGGGCCGCCACCTCCTGGAGCTGTGCGCCGTCGCCGACGATCCGCAGCACCACCGGGGTGCCGTTGCGCTGAGCGATGTGTGCGGCCCGCACCGCGAAGCCCAGTCCCTGAGCGCGCCCCACGGTTCCCAGGTACAGCACGTGCAGGGTGCCGTCCCAGCGGCGTCGGTCGGCACCCGTGCGGCCTGTTTGCACCGCGGCGCCGGTATTGCGCACCGTCACCACGCGGCGTATCCCGCGCGAGCGCAGGACCTGGGCGAAGGAGTCCGTCGTCGTCACCACGGCCGCGGCCTCCCGCTCCAGGCGGGTGATGAGGGGCGGCAGGAGGCTGTGCGTACCGTGGTCGACGACGTGAAGCCGGCGGGCTCGGTGGGCCCATGCCAGGGCCGATGGGCAGGCGGCCGGCTCGGACCACTGCGCGGCTGACAGGAGCAGATCCGGCCAGGCGTCGCGCAGCTCCACCACGACCGGGCGGCGCAGGGCCCTGCCGACGGCGAGCGCGGCCGGGAGGGTGGGGAGCCCGGGAACCGAGCCGAGGATGACGTCGGGACGGTTGGCTCCCCGGAAGCGCGCCACCCCCAGGCGCACGGAGTCGGCCGCCGCGACCATCTGATCGGTGCCTCGTCCGCACACTCCGCTGCTGTAGGGGCGGAAGATCGTGCGGTGCACCATCGCCCCGGTGACGTCCCGCCTGATCGAACCAGCCACGTGGGCCGCGCCGCCTGGCAGGAGACGACCGCCCGGGTAGTGGGGGGCCGGAGCCAGCACCGCCAGCTCGTGGCCCCGTGAGATCAGCGCTTCGGCCAGTCGGTTCCAGCGGCGTTGGGGGGCGCCGACCTCCGGTGCCCAGTAGTGGGTGAGCAGAAGGATGCGCATGTCCTCACCTCGCCCTTCGAAGGGTGGGGAAGGGGTTGGGGGCTCCGATGATGGAGGGCATCTTCAGGTAGACGATCAGGACTGCTGCCATGGCGACCTGGGGCATCCAGAGTCGGTTGCTGGTCAGGAGGCTGCTGGCCGCCAGGGCGGAGCACGCCGCCGCCGCCAGGGTCACCAGGAGGGCCGAGGCCCAGTGCGGCCATCCGGCGCAGACCAGGCGCTGGTAGACGTGCAGTCGATGCGGCGCGTACCAGCACTGGCCCGCTCTCAGCCGCATCCACAGGGTGTAGCCGGTGTCGGCCAGGAGCACGAGGACGGGGGCGAGAGCCGCCTCCACGGCCACACCCCGGGACAGGCAGGCCGTCACAGCGAAGGCCCAGGCGCTGCCCAGGGCGTAGGAGCCGGAGTCACCCAGGAACACCTTGGCGCGAGGCGTGTTGAATGGAAGGAAGCCGAGGCAGGCTCCGGCCACCGAGACCATGACGAGCCCCAGCCCGGCGACCGGGGCGACGGCTGCCACCTGGACGTACCACAGGGAGGTCAGCAGGGCGTGGCCGCAGGCCAGACCATTGGCGCCGTCCATGAAGTTCGTGGCGTTGACCAGTGCGGCGGTGCCCACGCAGATCGCCGGGGTCCACCACAGTGAGACCTCGAAGGCGCTGTGCGCCACCAGACCGAGCCCTGCGCCCAGGACGAGCTGGAGAACCAGACGGGTCCTGACGGACACCGAGAACAGGTCCTCGATCAGCCCGAGCAGCGCGAAGGCGAGCACGGTCGCCAGCCCCATGAGCGCGACGTCGACCCCGGACATCGCGTGAACAGCGCCTTGCAGGTGCACCGCAGCGAGGACCGCTGTCCAGGTGGCCAGTGAGGCAGCCAGGACGATGGCGAGTCCACCACCGCGGGGGACAGGCGTCCGGTGCAGGGATCTGTCCCCGGGGACGTCGACGACGCGGGCTCTCCTCAGAAGCGGGATCACGGCCGCGGTCAAGGAGGCGCAGACGGCTGCTGTCACGGCGAGTCCGCTCAGGAGCAGGGTGGTCATGAGGCCGCCTCCAGGGCCCGCCGGGCGTGAGCCCGCCATCTCAGGCGGAGCCGCCACTGATCCGCCACCGCGACGGCCGACCCTGCCAGGCCCGCGGTCCACGGAAGCAGATGGACCTGCGTGGCGAGGTCGAGGAAGCAGGAACCGACTGCGAACCCGGCCCCGGCCACGATGATGAAGGGCATGACCCGCGTCGAGGCCCACGGCCAGTAATGCCATGTCACGCACCAGGCGGTCACCTGAATGAGAACCGCGGCCGCGACCCCTATCAGGAGCAGACGCGGATAAAGAATTCGATGCGTTGATAAGAGCGTCCTGATAAGGGTCGCCAGGAAGAGCCACAGCGCCCAGGAGGCGATGTCTCGGATCACTGCCGAGAAATCAGACGGGAGGCCGGGCGCTGAAGCGGCCACGGAGGGGACACTGGAGGAGGCGCGGGAGGGGGTGGCAAGGGGTCGGGCAGGAACTACTGCGACCACTGGTGACCTCCGGTCTTCTGGGACGGTAAAGGCCTGGGGTGCGGCCTTCTTTACTCGCTTTCTTATAACGGTAGTTGTGTCGTCCAGTAGGAAAAGCGGTAGTCGTCATGATTGGCTCGTCTGCAATCAGACTGTGATGTTCGGGGCTTATCGTGACGGCGCCGAAACCGCTCGTAATCGGTGCTATACCGCGGAATACTGGGGTTCTGTCACATGATGGCCTCAGCTTGTGGTGTCTCGGGTCGAGGGGTGGGGTGGCAGTTTCGCGCATTCATTGGGTTACGCGATAGTGGGTGACGGCCGACATAGTTGAAAGCCTGCTTCAGAGGGGTAACAAAGGATTCTTGGGGGGTGTCTCGTGCCTAGACTTAGTGGCGAGCGCGTTCAACCGCCATACGTGCAACCAACGACAACACCATCGATTCTTGTGTGATTCATACAAAGATCGACGGGTTCAACCCGCGAGGACAATCCTTATGAAACGCATCATCACCTACGGCTCCTTCGACCTGCTCCACTACGGGCACATTGAGCTGCTACGCCGGGCCAAGGCCATGGGTGACTATCTCATTGTTGCGCTGTCGACCGATGAGTTCAGCGCCTCCAAGGGGAAGCGCGCCTACTTCACCTATGAGCAGCGCAAGGCGATGCTTGAGGCCGTCCGCTATGTCGACATGGTCGTTCCCGAGCAGACCTGGGGGCAGAAGAGTCGGGACATCGACGAGTACGGCATCGATGTCTTCGTCATCGGCGATGACTGGGTCGGCACCTTCGACGAGCAGCTCGAGGGCCGCTGCGAGATCGCCTACCTTCCGCGGACCCCGGAGATCGGCTCCTTCGATCGGACGCGACCGTGCGGCGAGGGACAGGAGGAGGCCCGGGAGACTCTCGTGCGGTGAGCGCCCTCAGGCGTGACGATTGTGTCCGGAGCCGAAGTAGACGTCGTCGAGCGTGGCCGTCTGCAAAGAGCGCTGACGCAGAATGTCGATGATCTGACCGTAGACGGAAGTGACGGTGGGGAAGTTCGCGTGACCGATGACGATGTGCTGAGCGAGCAGCCATTTCTGTGCCTCACCGAGAAGGACTTCCGGCGTGAGCTGCCCTGAGTCTCCGAAGGAGCCGTACCACATGGTCGTGGTCGTGTAGCCGATCTTGGCGCAGACCGAGTCGGTGTAGGAGCTGCGGCCGCCGTAGGGGGGCCGGATGAAGGGCGCGCCTGTGACACCGTAGGTGTTGCGCAGTAGGTTCTCGCACTGGGTGAGCTCGTCGATGATCCCGCCCTCCGACAGCGTCGTCAGGTCAGGATGAGTCCAGGTGTGGTTCGCCAGCTGAATCTGCCCGGATTCCACCAGGGGCCTCATCTTGTCCCGGTTGTCGGTCCAGCTCGGATAGCAGCCGGTGACGAAGAAGGTCAGACGGACTCCGGAGTCCTTGGCGAAGTCCAGGTAGGCGTCCACAACTGAGGAGTCGACGCCGTCGTCGATGGTGATGGCCACGACGTTGCCGACGTTCTCCGGCAGGCCGGTGATGAGCGAGTCCGCAGGAGTGGGTGCGGGAAGTGGCGGTGGGCCGTCCTGAAGGTGAAGTGGGTTGAGGGATGGGGTCGGTGAGGGTGTGGGGGAGGGTGACGTGGAGGCCAGGGGTGAGCTCTGCGTAGGGGACGAGGCCGGTGAGGTGGAATGGGCCGCCGTCCGTGCGGTGCTGCAAGCGCTGAGGCAGCCTGCGGTTCCGGCGGCCAGGGCGAGTAGGAAGTCGCGGCGTTGCATGGGAGGGACTTTCTCGAAGGGTGGTTGTCAGAGTATCGAGCACCTGCTCCGCCGGCAGGGGCGTCGCAGTGAGCGCGCTGCTCATTTGTCGGGGCGCAGGACAGAGGCTGAAGCCATCGCTGTCCGCAGCAAGCCTGCGCCGCTAATATGGCAGCGTCGTTTGCTGCCGCGGGAGGGGGAGAAGGGGCGGATGATCCGCCATCGTGGGGTGGCTGACGGGGTTTGAACCCGCGACCTCCTGGACCACAACCAGGCGCTCTGCCGACTGAGCTACAGCCACCATGTACGGTATCACCGCAACGAGTCGGTACTGTATCCGCTCCTCTCCCCGCACACCAAACTGGAGTCGGTGCACTACGTCACGTTCGAGGGGTGCGCCGAGGATGCTGTCGTCCCGCTCACCTGGTAGGCGTGTTGAGGATTCGCTCAGCCACGTCCTTGCACTCCTGAGAGCTCGGGCCCTCCCCGGCGGGGAACAGGACCTCGCGGTAGTAGCGCAGCTCGTCGATGGATTCCAGGATGTCCGCCAGCGCACGATGGCCGCCGGCCTTCTTCGGCGCGTGGAAGAAGGTCCTGGGGTACCAGCGCTTGGCCAGCTCCTTGAGGGAGGAGACGTCCACGATCCGGTAGTGGAGGTGCTCGATGAGCTCGGGCATGTCGCGGGCCAGGAACGCCTTGTCCGTGCCCACGGAGTTGCCCGCGAGCTGGGCGGTGCGGGGCTCGGGAACCAGGGAGGTCACGTAGTCCAGGACCGTGGAGCGGGCGGTTTCCATGGTCACCCCGTCCTCCAGGGCGGCCAGGAGGCCCGAGGAGGTGTGCATGGTGCGCACGTAGTCGTCCATCTGCTCCAGCGCGGCGGCGGGAGGCTTGATGAGCACATCGATTCCCTCCGCCAAGGGCTTGAGCTCATAGTCGGTGACGACGACGGCGACCTCGATGAGCGCGTCGGCGCTCTGGTCCAGCCCCGTCATCTCACAGTCGATCCACACCAGCGGGTCAGAGGTAGTCATCTGCTTGCTCACGGGAACCACTGTAGTCACCTCGGCGAGCTTCAGAACCGTGGACCCTCCCATGGGGTGGTGAGATTCGAGGCGGATGGGCGACCGCGTCCTGGCATAGCGGTCCGGCGGCGCAAAGATCGCGATAAGGTCTCTATGAAGTCTGACCGCCCTTGAGCAACACGGAGCACTCATGTCCCAAAGCCCCGACCCCCGTCACCTCGGAAGCTCCTACATCATGGAGACCCGGATCGGTGCGGGCGCCCAGGGAGAGGTCTGGCGCGGTCGGCGTACGGACGCCCGGGAGACCTTGGCCTTCAAGGTTCTGCGTGCGGAGCTGGTGGAGAACCCCGACGTCGTGGAGCGCTTCATCAAGGAACGCTCCACTCTGCTGCGGGTGCGCAGCCCCTATGTCGTCGCCATTCGTGACGTCGTCATCGAGGGCTCCACCTTCGCGATCGTCATGGACTACGTCAACGGCGGTGACCTGCGAGATCTGCTGAGGTCTCACGGCAGTCTGCCGCCTGCGCAGGTGGCGTCCCTGGGGACGCGTATCGCTCAGGGACTGTCCGCGGTTCATCGCGCCGGCGTGATCCACCGGGACATCAAACCCGCCAATGTCCTGCTCAGCTCCCGTCCCAGCCGGGGCGGCGACCCCGCTGAGACAGTCGTCGTCGGTGTCGCCCCGGGAGGGGAGGTGCCCGAGACCGTTGTACCCCGACTCGCGGACTTCGGGGTGGCGCGCATCTGCGACACCTTCTCCGCCTCCCACCTCACCGGGGCCATCGGCACACCGCTGTACATGGCGCCGGAGATCCTGTCGCTGCAGGCCCCGACCTCCGCCGCCGACATCTACTCACTGGGCATCATGCTCTACGAGATGACGTGCGGGACGACGCCGTTCGTGGGGGAGCCCGCCCAGCTGCTGAGCCAGCACGCCCGACGCGATGCGGGCCGGCCTCTGGGAGTGCCCGACCCGCTGTGGGAGCTCATCGCCGCGATGATCTCCAAGCAGCCCGACATGCGTCCCTCCATTGAGGACGTCGCCCAGCGCCTGGACGTCATGCAGTCCGCTCTGGCCGGTCTTCCCGCAGCGCCGCGACTGGCCTCACCCCCGCAGTCGACGGCCTCGCTCGTTCCCTACGACTGGGACGCCCTCCCTCCTGCCGAGCCCGCGGCTCCGCCGGCGACGCTGCCGAGTCCGGCGGCGACCTCGGCCACGATGGCCTTCGCCCCGGATGCGCCGACCCTGGTGGGTGGGCAGCAGTACGTCCCCGGCCCCGGACAGGTTCCCCTCAGCCCGGGAACGGCGGGGACCGCGGGCTTCGCCGCTCCTGCGATGCCGGACGGCCCCGGTATCTCCAGTCCCTCTGCGCCCGCCTTCTACAGTCAGCCGGGCTCGCAGCACCCGCAGGCTACGGCGGGGGGGCCGCAGACCGGGGCGCGTCGGCGGTGGTGGCGCCGTCGGTGGGTGGCTGTGGCCGCCGTGGTCACCGTCCTGGCAGTGGTGGGGGCGAGCGCGACCTGGTGGTACTTCTTCTCCGGAGCGGAGATCGACAACCGGTGGGCGGCGGCTCTGCCCGCCGGCAACGGTGTCCGGGAGGAGCTGCGCTACGCGGAGGTCTCCGAGCCCGTCGCATCCGCAGACGGAACCACGATGGCCTTCCAACGAGATGGCAAGAAGCACCTCGTGGATCTTACGAAGAGCACGACGACGCCGGTGTGGAGCGGTGAGTGCTTCAAGGTCCGCCCCTGGGTCGGTGGCTCGATGCTCTGCACCCAGACCAGTGACGAGTCCACGGTGATCGGGGCTGCGGGCAAGACCTCCAAGGTGCCTTTCTCCAAGGGCTCCTTCTACATCGGCGCGACACCTGACCTCGGCATCGTGTCCGACAAGGGGGAGTCCACTGACGGAGGCCCCATGAAGGCCTACGACGCATCCGGCAAGGAGAAGTGGACCGCTTCCGGACAGTACAAGGGAGGCCGGGTCGACAACGGTTTCATCCTCACCTACGAGATCAAGTCGCGACAGTTCCAGGTGCTGTCGGCCAAGAACGGTGAGGTGCTCGTCTCCGAGCCCGGAAAGCAGCCGGATTCGGACTTCGATGAGGACACTCGATTCCCCGGCGGGTTCAATATCGCATCCGGGCCAGAGGCCTTCTCGAGAGTGACGTCCTCGGGTGCCACGATCTACAAGGCCAACGGCAGCGAGGCGGCAACCGTCTCAGGCAAGTTCTCGGAGAAGCACTGGTGGGCGGCGTCAGCACCCCTGAATGTCTCGGCGCTGAAGGACGCCTACTCCTCCTTGGCCAAGGCATCGTCTTCGACCACTCCGGTCATCGGCCCCAGCGGCACGGTCAACGTCGCCATTGATACGAGCGCCTGCACGGCCAAGGTCGGCAGCAAGAAGCTCGCGCTGCCTGAGTTCTCGCAGCGCGAGGGCTGCCACATCAGGCCCATCGGGCTACTCAGTGACGGACAGGTGCTGGTCGAGGTCGGAAGGCAGAGCATCTGGGACAGTGAACCGGGCAACCTCGTCGTCGCCGTGTCGCCCGATACGGGCAAGGTCGGTTGGAAGACCCCCGGCGCCTACGGCGGCACGGTCCCTCCCGCCAAGGGCCAGAGCGACGCCCGTCTTCTGGTCGCCCAAGGCGCCTCCTTCTACTTCGATCTGGTGGTCTCCCGGATCACCAGCAAGTAGGAGCACTTGCGATACACGGCCGATACGTGGCGCCGGGGTGCCGACCAGCTCAGTGGTCGGCACCCCGGCGCTCGTATCGGGAGGGCTTGAGACGGGGATCAGCGACGCCCGCGGCGGGCCAGAGCGGCGTAGCACACCACCATGCAGACCAGGCCGATGGCTGAGAGCATGCCGTAGTCCGTCAGCCACTGCGCGGTCTCGTGCTTCCACAACGCGTCGTCACGGTTGGGCAGGATGGCGAGCATCTCCAACGTGGAGGAGGCCATGGCATAACCCCACCGCGATGGCATGAACCAGGCGAGCTGCTCGAAGACCGCCCGTCCCGAGATCGGGATGATGCCACCGGACAGGACCAGCTGGGCCATGATGGAGACCACCAGGACCGGCATGACCTGCTCGGAGGATGAGACCATCGCGGAGACGGCCAGCCCCAGGAGCCCGGAGACGAAGGCGACGGCCCAGCAGCAGAAGGCCAGCTCCAGCCCGGGCCACCCCTCCAGGATGACGGCATCTGAGGGGCCCTTGTTGAGGGCCAGGGCGATGCCCAGCATCAGTGCGGTCTGAATGGTGGTGATGAGCGCCAGGATGGTCGCCTTGGAGAACAGGTAGGCGCCGGATCTCAGGCCGACGGCCTTCTCCCGCAGGAAGACGTCCCGCTCCCCGATGAGGTCGCGGATGGTCGCTGACATCCCGGAGAACGCCGCCCCGGTGATGAGGATGACCAACAGCTGCAGGGCCTGGCTGGAGTACCTGATGATCGGGGGAGTGGGGTTCTCCGGCGTCGGGGGAGTGGGCTCCGGGTAGTGGGGGACCGCAAAACCGTCGCTGCCCTCAATCGCCTTGGTCAGCAGTCCCATGATGATGGGGAGCAGCAGCATGAAGGCGAGGTAGGACGGGTCCGCCGCCACGATCCGCAGCTGGCGCCGCACGAGGGTCGAGACCTGCCTGAGCACGGACTGCTGCTTGGGCGGCTTCTCCTGCGTCGCCGGCCCCGCGGCCGCTGCGGGAGCCCCTCCGCGCCGCGTCGAGGGCACCGTGGCCTCCATGTACTGACGCAGTTCCGCGGTGTGGTTGCGGATGAGGGCGTAGACATCGGCGTAGCCGTCCACGGCGGGCGGGTCGGGCAGGGTGCCCTTCGGCGTGTTGAGCAGCAGGCGGCCCTGGGAGGCGATCTCGTTGAGCCTCTGGCGGAAGTAGGGGAGTACCTCGCGGGGGGAGCCGTAGTAGACGGGCTTGCCTCCCGCAGCCAGGATGAGGACCTTGTCCGCGCGGTCGATGTGGTTCTCATTGTGGGTGACGACGACGACCGTGCGGCCGGTGTCACCAGGACGTGTGCCGTGAGCCAGGGACGCCAGCAGGTCCATGACGTCACGGTCCAGCTGGGGGTCCAGGCCGGAGGTGGGCTCGTCGAGGAACAGGAGGCTGGGGCGTGTCAGCAGCTCGATGGCGGTGGAGACCCGCTTGCGCTGGCCTCCGGAGAGCTTCTTGACCCGCTTGTCCACGTGCGCGGTCAGGTCAAGATCCTCCAGGACCTCGGCGATGCGTTGGCGCCGCTCGGCCTTGGACACGTCCTTGGCGAAGCGCAGCTCAGCGGCGTACTCGAGGGTCTTGCGGACAGTGAGGGCCGAGTGGATGACGTCGCTCTGGGGGACCACGCCGATCTTGTTGCGCATGACCGGGTAGTGCTCGTACACGTCCAGCCCGTTGAAGAGCACCTGGCCCTCCTGGGCCTTCTGCTCGCCGGTGAGGGCCTTGAGCAGCGTCGACTTCCCGGCTCCCGACGGGCCGACGACGGCCAGCAGCTCGTTGCCCGGCAGCGAGAAGGAGATGCCGTCGAGCAGCGTCATGCTGCCGTTGTTGACCCGGAAGGTCAGGTCCTTACCCACCAGCTCGCCGCCGGCTCCGCCGGCGACCTGGACCTCGCACAGACCGTCCGGGCTCAGGGCGATGAAGGTCGATCCCAGACCCATCAGCACGGGCTGGGTGACCTGGACCTGTGACACGCGCTGCCCGGCGACGTACAGACCGTTGGTGGATCCCAGGTCGGTGACGACCATGCCGTTGGGGGAGACGTCGATACGGGCGTGGTGCTTGGAGATGAGCGGGTCATCCAGGACCAGGGTGTTGTCGGGCGCGCGCCCGATGGTGCCCGAGGAGGTGACGCGGAAGGACTTGAGCGTGTGGCGTGAGGTGGGGAAGGCTCCCGAGCCCGCTGAGCTCGATGAGGGAGGCGCCTGGCGCCCCGGGGGTGCCACGTAGGTGGCTGCAGAGGACGCCGATGCCATGGCCTGGGGCATGGGCGCGGCCTGCGCCGGGAGGGCCGCGGCCGGGGTCGGGCCTGCCGGGCGCTGGAGGGGTGCGGCTTGCGGGGCGGAGGCCGCACTCGGCTGCGATGGGATGAAAGGGGCGCTCGGCGCGGATGGCGCGGGCCGGCCCATCTGCCGGGGCTGGTTGGGGGCGCCGGCCTGAGGCGCGCTGCCGGAGACGACCGGAGTGAGCCCCAGCGCTGGCCCGGAGGCGTCGCCCAGCTGGATTCGAGTCCCCTGAGTCACGAGCGCCTCGCGCGTCACGGCCCCGTTGACGAGCATGCCGTTACGGCCCTGGCACCTCACCGCCCACCCGGTCGGGGTGGGGGTCACCTGGAGGTGAGTGCGGGAGACGAGGGGGTGGACGATCTGAACGTCGCTGTCCGGTGAGCGTCCCACGGTGAAAGGAGCGGTGAAGGTGTGGGGCTCCAGTGATGACTGGGCAGAGAGGGAGCGCACGATGAGTGCGGGAGTGGGCAAGGCGCAGTCCTTCCGGAGGTGTGGGATGGGGCTGCGGCCACGATACTGGTGTTTCGCCGTCGTCGCTAAGAGTGAGGACTCCCCGGCGTGAGGTTGGATACACGCGGACGACGCCGTCGGGGCAGGTGCGGGCCCTCCCCGGTGTCGATCGAATCGGTCACAGGGTTGTTGCAGTGCGATCACGGTCGTATTGCGGTGATTGTGCTCAGCAGCGTGAGGCGTGAACGTCGCGGCTGCGCAGAACCATTCGCTCGTTCAGATCGATGCGTTCTCGTCATGGCGATGTGATCTTCTCGAGATCGCTTTCTGGTGCTGACGACCGCCTCGGGACGTCCCCCTCGTCGGGGGTGGGGCCGCCGGGTTGATGGCGTAGGCTGGTGAGGCGCTTCGCGCACGCCTCCGTAGCTCAATGGATAGAGCATCGGCCTTCTAATCCGCAGGTTGCCGGTTCGAGTCCGGCCGGGGGCACTGGCGGTCGAGGCCGAGAAGGTTGATATTCCGCGGACTATCGACCGTTCGGGTCGCCGATTCGCCGGGGCTGTGACGATGGTGTCGCACTCATCGCCCCGTGAGCTCCCCGCTTCTGAGGACGTGGCCGGCGGCTGCGTTCCCGGCCCGCCTGAGAGTGTCATCCGCCTTCTCGAGGGGGACTCGGCGCGCGCTCGCGGTGGTCACAGCGGAGTGACAGGAGATTCTCACTGAGCTTGCGACACATGTGGTGTGAACTGTCGAGATCAATCGTCGACTCTGCTGCGCTGTGCTCATAGTGTTGGCACATGCCCGCTCCTGTCCCCTCGCGCCACTCCAAGGACGATGCCCCCGTCTCCGCCCTGAGTCGCGCTCAGCTCCTCGATGTCCTGTCCGACCTGGTCCGGGACCTCGAGCGCCTCGACCTGGCCCTGAGTGCCGACGGCATCGAGGCTGCGCGCACGTTGCGCGACGGTCTCATCGGGCAGGTCCGTGACCAGGTCGTTCCCCGCCTCCAGGATGCTGATGTTCCCTCCATCGTGGTGGTTGGGGGATCCACGGGAGCCGGGAAGTCCACGCTCGTCAACTCCGTGCTCGGCCAGGAGGTCTCAGTCGCCGGAGTACTCCGGCCCACCACTCGAACCCCGGTCCTGGTGGCCAATCCTGAGGATATGGACTCGCTGTCCGAGCACCCTCTGACCCAGGTCTGCCGCCAGGAGGTCTCCGCTGCCATTCCGGCCGGCCTGGCCCTGATCGATGCCTCGGACCTGGACTCCGTGCACGAGGCCAACCGGGCTCTGGCCGGCAGGCTGCTGGAGGCCGCCGACCTGTGGCTCTTCGTCACCACCGCGGCGCGTTACGGCGACCAGACGCCGTGGACGACGCTGGAGGAGGCCGCGCGCCGCGAGACCCCCATCGGCGTGGTTCTCAACCGGGTACCGGCGAAGATCCTGCCCGAGGTGCGTCGGGATCTCATTACCCGCCTGCAGGGGCTGGGGCTGTCGGAGGCACCCTTCTTCGTCGTCCCGGATGCCGGGCCGCACGAGGGGCTCCTGTCGGATGACGGCGTCAGCGAGCTGCGTGACTGGCTGCAGCTCCTCGCCGGGCGTCACCGTGCAGCCGGTCTCGTGCGGCGCACCGGCAGGGGGGTGTGGAGCACTCTGCGCGCCGACCTGGAGCGCCTGGCCGACGACGTCGACGCCCAGGACGCGGTGGCCCAGGAGCTGGAGAGGACGTGCCAGGAGCTGAGGGAGACCGCCATTGAGGCGCTGAGCGCTGACATCAGGGCCGGTTCTGCAGGCCAGGGCGCCACCGCCACCCGGTGGATCACCCTGGCCTCCTCCGGAGGCCCCCTGGCCTCGCTGGCCCAGGGAGGCAGGCTGCGCAGAGGATTCCTGGGGCGGGCGGACAAGGCCCGGGCCGAGGGGCTCTCCCAGCTGGCCACCGATGCCCGCGAGGCCCTGGCCAACCAGCTCCAGGCCGCCATGATCGCCTTGAGCGCCGAGGCTCGTAGGGCCTGGGCCGAAGCGGGGGCCGAGGAGCATGCCCGTAGGCTCCTGGGGCAGGGTGATGACGCAGCCGCGACCATTGAGGCCTGGGTCGGCTACCTGGAGGCCAACATCGAGAACCCGCAGGACATCCGTAGACTGAGCCCCGGTAGTGTCATCGACCTCCTCATCTCCGCGGCAGCCGGTGTCGACGGGGCTGTTGCAGCCGCCAGACGCCTGGGACTGGAGGAGCAGACCGCTCAGGCCAGTGCTCTCCTGGTGGAAGCGGTCACCGAAGCGCTGACTGCCACAGTCCCCAAGGGGGCGGCCACCTCGCTGGCCCCCGCCCCTGGGTTCGCCGCTGCGCTGCGTCTGCGCTCGGGCGAGCTCAAGCCCTTTACCCGTCCCGGAGCCACAGCATGAGCCATTCCGAATCCGTCCCCTCCACCTCCTCGGCGCACAGAGGGTTCGAGGTGCTCGACGCCGAGCACCTCGATGCCCGTCTCAGCGCGATTCGGGAGGCGCTGCGCCTGTGCCCCACGGAGGTTCCGGCCTCCCTGTCGATCCCTGCTCACAAGGCACTTGATGCCGTGGCCCAGCGTCTGGCGCTGGGAGTGGATCACACCGTCGTCGCGCTCTTCGGGGGCACCGGCTCGGGCAAGTCGTCGCTGTTCAACGCCTTGACTCAGCTGAACTTCGCGGATGTCGGCGCGCGTCGCCCCACGACGTCGCGGGCCGCCGCCTGCTCCTGGGGTGACGACGCCGGCCCGCTCCTGGACTTCCTCGGGGTCTCCTCGGAACGGCGAATCCGGAGGGACTCGATCCTCGACGGCGAGGACCAGGGCTCCATGGCCGGTCTGGTCCTGCTCGACGTCCCCGACTACGACTCGGTGACGACGGAGCATTCCCTGCAGGTGGATCGCCTCGTTCCGCTGGCGGACATCCTCGTGTGGGTGGTCGATCCTCAGAAGTACGCCGACGCGGCCCTGCACGACGGCTACCTGCGCGGACTGGGTGCCCGCCAGGAGGACATGCTTGTCCTGGTCAACCAGGTGGATACCCTCCCGGAGAGCGGCTTGGCGAGTCTGCTCGACGACGTCGGGTCTCTTCTCAAGGACGACGGGCTCAGTCAGGTTCAGGTGCTCCCTGTCTCGGCCGTGCGCGGCGACAACCTCGACGTCGTGCGCAGCATGCTGCGCCAGCGCGTCGCCCGGGAGTCCAACGCGGCACGCACGGCCTCGGCCGAGCTCGACGCGATCACCCGTCGTCTGCGTCCCACGGTGGCTCGCAACAAGGTGGAGCTCGATGCCGAGCTCACCGAGGAGACCACCAAGGTGCTGCTGCAGGCTTCCGGCGCCCAGGCGGTGGAGGACTCGGTGAGGGCCGGGCTGTCCAGGGTGCTGCCCAGGGCGCTGGCCCGTCCCGAACCGCCCTCGCGCACCGCGGTGTCCTCGGCCCACTCCACCTGGGTCCACCGCACCTCGCAGGGGCTGCCGCCCACGTGGGCCCGGAGTCTGGAGGCCTCCGTCGCCTCCCCGGAGACCTTGGCGGGGCAGACCGCCGAGGCGGTCGGTTCAGTGGCGCTGCCGGGGCACCGCCAGCCACTGATCGACCTGCTGTGGTGGGGAGGCCTGCTCATGGTGCTCGGCGGGGTGTCGTGGCTGACCGCCTCCGTGGTGCGAGAGGGACTCGAGGTCCTGCACCGCAGCATCGAGATCGCCCCGGTCTGCCTCGTCGCCGTCGGACTCCTGGCGCTCCTGATCGCCACGGTGCGCCGGCGCAGCAGAGCGCGCCGTGAGGCGCAGCGCTATGGACAACGGGTGCGTGACCGCCTGGAGTCAGTGGTTGAGCGAGGACTGAGCCGGCCGGCTGGCAAGATTCTGGACAAGCACCGGGTGCTGCAATCGGCTTTGGGGCTCTAACCCGTCTGTGCAAGGCAGCCGTGTGGCCACAGCCCTGAGCCTGCCCTTCGGCGAGACAGAGGTGGGGACTGAGCGCGCGGCCGGCTGGGCACTTGAGGGACGGTCCGAGCACCGTTGTGGTGAAGGGGCGGCAGAGGGCCGCCCGCCCACAACTAAGGAGCCCCTCATGACTCGTCAGCTCGACCTCACCGTTCAGGGCGTCGTCGGAACCAATCCGGCCCTGTCCCGTGTCGGGGACAATGCCCGTCCCTACTGCCGTTTCCGCGTCGCCGTCACCCCCACCTACCGCACTGAGCAGGGCTGGAACAATGCCGAGACGATCTGGTTCACCGCCAAGGCGTGGGGCCAGCTCGCCGCCAATCTGAGCCACTCCCTGCGCAAAGGGGACGCAGTCCTGCTCACCGGACGCTTCTCCCAGGAGTCCTGGGAGAGCAACGGCAGGAAGCACGAGACCAACGTCATCACGCTTCAGGCCGCCGGTCATGACCTGACCAGAGGGGAGTCCCGCTTCGCGCGCGTCAGAGCCGCGGAGTCGGCGCCGTCGGCCTCCTCCGGGGCGGGAACCGGTGATGCCGAGCTCGAGCCTGGTGGCGAGGAGCGCGTCCCGTCGGATCACTGGGAGGTTGAGGCGGCGGCCTCAGGCGCCTCGGCTTCACCGGCCCCGGGGCCTGGAGACCCCCGAGAGTCCGCAGAGTCCACCGAGCTCAGTGAGTCCGCCGAGTCCACTGAGCCCACCGGGCTTGGTCAGTCCAGCGCGACGCACGCGCAGAGCCCTGAGCCCTTCGTCATCGATCCGGCCTGTGCGCGCACTGAGGATCAGACCGGGGAGCCGTGGCCCGTCTATGAGCTCGCCGATGATCTCGTCGAGCAGGCCCTCGGGGTCAGCTGATGTCGGAGTGCGCGCGCAGGAGGTAGTCCAGGTCCGCGGGATGGGCGACCTCGAGCACCTCGATGAGGATGCGGGTCACCAGGTCGGCGGTCTCGTCTGCGTCGGACAGCAGTCTGGCGAAGACGTGATGGTTCTCCTGCCAGCCGATCGCCCCCAGGATCCTGCGCTCGGTGGGGCCCAGTAGCACCCGTCCCTGCGCATCGAGCTCGGGCAGCGATACCTCGACGCCGTCGGAGCGGCCGACGAGGACCACGCCCGGCAGGTCCGGGGAGGGGGCCGGGGGAGTGACGAGGGACAGCCTCGTCAGCAGCTGCGACCAGCGCCCCTGGGGAACCAGCTCCTCGGGCTTGACCATGGGGAGCGGGGCAGTCAGCAGCAGGGTGCCGCCGGAGGGATCAATGGCGGCCTCGGCGGATTCTCCCCGCTGCGCGGGCGGCCTGCACACCTCGTCGAGGAACCGGGCCAGTGACGAGGTGAAGCCCGCCCAGGAACCCAGGTCGACGCGATCCTCGAAGGCACGTGTCAGCGCGGGCGATAGGGAGGTCTCACTCATGCTCCCAAGCCTAGGGTGCGTTGCCGGTCAGTGGTTGGAGCTTGGGGCTGTCGAGGTCTGGGATCACAGGAGGATCACGCCGCGTCCCGGCCATCACAAGCCACATCGACGCTGGGCGTGTCACGGCGGAAAAATGGCGTGTCGGCGCATACGGTGGCCACAACGCCATGAACCCGAGTGCCGTGCTCGGGGCGCAGCAGGGGAGCAACGAGCAGATGATCCGCTTCAACCACGTCTCGAAGGTCTATGACCGGGGGATGCGTCCGGCGCTCGACGACGTCGACATCAAGATCAATCGTGACGAGTTCGTGTTCCTTGTCGGCGCCTCGGGATCGGGCAAGTCGACCTTCCTGAGGCTGGTCATCCGGGAGGAGCGCCCCACCAAGGGACGCATCCACGTCCTGGGACGTGACCTGTCGAAGATCTCCTCGTGGAAGGTGCCCCAGCTGCGGCAGGAGATCGGCTTCGTCTTCCAGGACTTCCGGCTCCTGGAGAACAAGACCGTTCTGGAGAACGTGGCGCTGGCCTCCCAGGTCATCGGGAAGCCGCGCCACTACATCCTCTCCGCTGTGCCCGAGGCCCTCGATCTGGTGGGGCTGGCCGGTAAGGAGAGGCGCCTGCCGCACGAGCTCTCCGGGGGTGAGCAGCAGCGCGTGGCGATCGCCCGCGCCATGGTCAACCGGCCCAAGCTCCTCCTGGCTGATGAGCCCACCGGGAACCTGGACCCCTCGACGTCGGTCGGGATCATGCGTCTGCTCGACCGCATCAACCGGCAGGGGACCACGGTCGTCATGGCGACTCACGACGACGAGATCGTCGACCAGATGCGTAAACGCGTCATCGAGCTCAAGGGCGGCGAGGTCGTGCGCGACCAGGACCGCGGCGTCTACGGCTCGGACCGCTGAAGGAGAAGAACTGTGAGACTGCGTTTCGTCCTGTCGGAGACCGCCAAGGGCATGTACCGGAACCTGGCGATGACGGTGTCCGTGATTCTCGTTGCCTTCGTGTCACTGCTCTTCGTCGGGGCCTCGTCGCTGCTGCAGAGCCAGATCTCGACCATGAAGGGCGACTGGTACGACAAGGTCGAGGTCTCGGTCTACATGTGCCCCAAGTCCTCGGCCTCCTCCAACTGCGCCAACGGCGAGGCCACCGCCGCTCAGATCAGCGAGGTCGAGAACCTCATCACCAGCGGCGCCCCCTCCGGCTACGTCAAGTCCTACCAGATGGAGACCAAGGCCCAGGCCTATCAGAACTTCATGAAGGCCTACGCCAAGTCCGCCGTCGGGAGGAACGCGACGGAGGACATGATGCCCGTGTCCTTCCGCATCAAGCTCAAGGACGCCGAGAACTACAAGCTGGTGGCCGAGCAGTTCGAGGGGCACAGCGGCGTGGAGCGGGTGGTCGACCAGCGCTCCACCCTCGAGCCGCTCTTCCTCGTGATGAACCGGGCCTCCTGGATCACGGGAGGGCTGGCAACCATCATGGCGGTGGCCGCGGTGCTGCTCATCTCGACGACCATCAGGCTGTCGGCCATGTCCCGCTCCCGACAGACCGGGATCATGCGTCTGGTGGGGGCCTCGAACCTCTTCATCCAGCTGCCCTTCATCCTCGAAGGGGTCATCGCCGCCCTCACCGGGGCGATTCTTGCCGTGGCCACGTTGTGGCTGGGAGTCCGCTACGTCGTGGAGGGGTGGCTCGCCTCATCCATCTCCTTCACGAGCGCCTTCATCAGCACCAGGGATGTCCTCTTCCTGTCGCCCTGGCTGATCCTGGCCGCCATCGCCCTGGCCGCGGTCTCCTCCGCCCTATCGCTGTCCAAGTACACGAGGATCTGATCTCACATGCTGTCTTGTCTGTTCCTGCGCCGCTCACGCCGGCGTGCCGCAGTCTGCGCCCTGGCGGCCGCCAGCCTCGTCTTCTTCTACTCCGGGGACATCTCCCTGGCCGATGAGCGAGACGACGCCGTTGCCAAGCAGAACGAGGCGCAGCGCAAGCAGCAGCAGGTGATGTCCTCGCTGGAGGGGGTCAGCGCCGATCTGGGACAGGCATACATCTCGCTTCAGAATGCCCAGGCCTCCTTGAGTACCGCGGAGACCCAGTTGACCACCGCTGAGACGAATCTGGCCGCCAAGGAGAGGGAGCAGCAGATCGCCAGTGACCGCCTGACCACGGCGCAGAACAGCCTGGAGACGGTCAAGAAGGAGTCCGAGGCGTCCAAGAAGACGGCCGAGGAGACCTCCGACTCGGTGGCGGAGATCGTGGTGTCCACCTATCAGGGGGACAACTCGGTGACCTCCTGGAGCTATGTCCTCGCCTCGCAGGACGTCGAGGAGCTCAGCCAGCGCGCCTCAGCGGTTGAGATCGGCTCGGGAGTCCAGGAGGCGGTACTGTCCGCCGCCGAGGTCGAGCGTGCTCAGAACGCCAACCGTGAGGCCAGGCAGAATGCTGCCACCACGCGAGTCAGCACGCTCAAGACCGAGGCCGACACCGCCGAGGCGAACGCCAAGGCTGCCCGGGACGCGGCCAAGACCAAGCGGGACGAGGTCGCCAAGCTGGCTGCCCAGAAGAAGTCGGCCGCCGAGGCGCTGGAGAGCCGTAAGAGCGATCTGCAGTCCCAGCTCAACCAGGCCAACGCCGATGCGGCGGCAGCGGCCGCACGAGTCGCCCAGATCGACGCCGCCAACCGGGCCGCGGCCAGCGCCGGAACGATGCCCTCGGTCCCCGCCAGCTCGATCGGCGCCGACTCCCTGGGAAGCGGGTACATCGGGCACCCGATCACCGGCCCGCTCGAGGTGACCTCACCCTTCGGGTACCGCGTCCACCCGGTCACCGGTGTTGCCACAGGACACCAGGGGGTCGACTTCGCCGCGAGTGAGGGGACGCCCCAGTACGCGGCGGTCTCCGGAGTGGCCACCTACTGGGACTCCGAGTCTTGCGGCATCGGCATTGACATCAACGGTGGCATCATTGACGGGCACTCCTACGTCATCACCCTGTGCCACCTCTCCTCGCGCAGCATCGCCGACGGCCAGCAGGTCAAGCGCGGCGATGTCGTCGGCGCGACCGGCTCAACCGGCTACGCCACCGGTGCGCACGTCCACTTCCAGGTGGCCCAGGACGGGGCGTACATCGACCCGATGTCCCTGCCCGGCTTCTAGTCGGGTCGTTCTTGACGGGGCCCGTAGACTCCTGTCCCTGCGCGTCGTCGTGTCGCGCCACGATGCCCCGGTCGGGCTCGGCCCGCTCGGAGGGAACTCCGGGTCGTCCTGACATGGGAGCGCCAGCCATCCCGTACTCGTGAAAGGACAGGCCGATGACCCCTGCCTCCAAGTCCGCTCGGGCGCCCAAGCCAACGGCCGGGCAGAAGGCGAAGGCCGCCTCCGACGCCCACAAGACGGTGGCCCGCAACCGCAAGGCGACCCACGACTACTTCATCGAGGACCGCTACGAGGCGGGGCTGGTCCTCACCGGCACCGAGGTCAAGGCGCTGCGCATGGGGCGGGCCTCGCTGACCGAGGCCTGGATCGAGATCGACCGCCGTGGCGAGGCCTGGCTTCAGGGGGCGCATATCCCCGAGTACCTGCAGGGGACGTGGAACAACCACTCCCCGCGTCGCAAGCGCAAGCTGCTCCTGCACCGCAGCGAGCTGGAACGCCTCGCGACCAGGGTCCAGGCCAAGGGCTACACGGTGGTCCCGCTGGAGCTGTACTTCATCGGGGGACGCGCCAAGCTGGAGATCGCCCTGGCTCGGGGTAAGCAGGACTGGGACAAGCGTCAGGCGCTGCGTGAGGCGCAGGACAAGCGGGAGGCGGCCCGGGCCATGGCAGCCGCCAACCGGCGTCGGGGCTGAGGCAGGAGGGAGCAGGGCTCCGTGAGCGTTTCTACCTGCTGACCGGCCGCGTGAGGTATGGAGCAGTAGCCCTCAGTGCTCTCGTCTCCTGGTTCTGCTAGAGTGGCCTGGCTCTGCTGAGAGCGCGTTCCAGGTCTCCTGCGGGAGCCCGGTGACATGTCCATAGGGGATGATCGGTTTCGACGACGGTCGTAGGTTCAGGAGAAGCGGGTCGAGGATGCGCAGTCATCTCGTCAACGCTCTGCGCGAACCAATAGGTGCCGATAACACTCGCACCGCCTTCGCCCTCGCCGCCTGAGCGAGCCTCGAAGTCCGTCAGCCCGGGGAGCGCTTCCGCCCCGGTTCCTGGCGTCATCTAGGAAGCCACTGCTGAGAGCCCGTGTCGGTAGGGCTCTCGGGACTTTTCATCGACTGAGCCCGTCGGCGTCCTTGCTCGCGTGAGACGCCGGGGCCGAGAAAAACGCTAGCGAGCTGCACCCGGAGAAGTCCTGTTGTGCGGCCGTCGGACGGGGGTTCGATTCCCCCCATCTCCACCAGTACATGAGTTTCCAACGAATAATGCCCGCGGTTACCCGGTGAGGGTACAGGGCGGGTATCACGTTCGGGAACGCAGCACGGAGCCCCTACCACCCATTGCGGGTGGTAGGGGCTCCATTGTGTTGGGGTGGAAAGCGCCGCAGGGGGCCTTTGTTGGTTGTCTTAGGTGAGGACGGCGAGGAGTGGGGCGTAGTGGTCGGTGATGGCTTTGCGGTAGGCGGGGGTGTCTCCGGCGTGGGCGGCTTGGAGCATGGCTCGGTGGGCTTTGGCGGTGCTGGTGAGGTCTTCGAGCTTGGGGGCGTCCAGGAGGGGGACGGTGAGGGTGTGGATGGCCCAGAAGGCTTCGGTGAGGTGGAGGTAGAGGTGGTTGTCGAGGGGTTGGAGTAGGCGGGTGTGGAAGCAGCGGTCCTGGTCGGTGAAGAGCTTGCCTTGGGAGGCGAGGTGCTCGATGTTGTCGACGAGGGTGTTGAGCTCGGGGTCGTGGCGGTTGTGCCAGGCGTGGGTGACGGGTTCGGCCAGGGCGTTGTCGAGGGTGATGCGTACTTCGACGATGTCGCGTAGTCCGCGGTGGTCGTCTCCGGGGTTGAGGAGGCCTTTGAAGATGAGGGACTCGACCATGGGGCGCATGGAGACTTGGCCGACGAACATTCCGTGTCCGTGGCGTACTTCGACGATGTCGAGGGCGACGAGGGTGCGGACGGCCTCTCGGACGGAGGAGCGGGATACTCCCAGGTCAGTGCACAGCTGGGACTCCGTGGGCAACGCATCGCCCATCTGCAGACCGGAGCGCAGGATGTAGTTCTTGATCTCCGTCATCGTGGCCTCCGCCTGGGTAGTGGGCGACGCCATCAGCGTGGAGTAGGGGCCATGAGGGATGATTGGCTCATCGACTGCGGGCGTGAGGTTCATCTCTTTTCCTGCGGTGGTGGGTGCTTGCGGTGCGGAGGCTCTGTTCATGGTGCTGCTCTTCTTGGTGTTGGCCACGGTTCTTGCTCTGTCAATCATTGTTGGTCACTACGATGTGATTCCGCTCGTCGAACGACTCGCCCCAGCGGTGGGGCGGCAGTTCGCGAACGCCTTGCCTGCGAGGTCGTGAGTGGTCTGGACGCCCTGACTTCTGCTACAGTCATCCTACCAACGTCAGACATAAGACGTCAGACATCAGGAGAGAATCAATGGCGATCACGACTCCGGCCGGCTCCAGCCGCCGGGACTTCATCAGGCTGACCGGCACCCTCGGAATGGCTGCTGGTCTGGCTGTCAGCCTTGCGGCCTGCGGCGGTAAGGGCAAGACCGCGGGTGGCGCAAAGGCCAGTGGTATGGCTACCGATCAGGAGGTCACTCATAAGGACGGTGTCATCACCGCAGGTATTTCCTACGAGCTGGGCACCAACGGCTACGACCCGATGACGACGTCGTCGGCTCTGACGGTCGCTGCCAACTGGCACACCCTGGAGGGGCTCACCGAGCTTCACCCGGCCACCCGCGAGGTGTACGCGGCTCTGGCGGCGGAGATGCCCAAGAAGGTGGACGACACCACCTATGAGGTCGCGCTGCGTAAGGACGCGAAGTTCTCTGACGGCTCGGCCGTGACTGCCGACGACGTCGTCTTCTCCTTCACGCGCGTGCTCGACCCGGCCAACAAGTCGCTGTACTCGCAGTTCCTTCCCTTCATCGACAAGGTGGAGGCCAAGGACGCAGGCACGGTGACCATCAAGCTCAAGTACGCCTTCTCCCTGGTGGCCGAGCGTCTGAGCGTCGTCAAGATCGTCCCCAAGGCGGTTGTCGAGGCGGACGCCAAGAAGTTCGACATGAACCCCGTCGGAAGCGGTCCGTACAAGATGACCGACAACGGTGCCGCCAGCCAGAAGCTCGTCTTCGAGCGTAACGACAAGTACAACGGTCCTCGCCCGGCGCTGGCCAAGTCCATGACCTGGCAGGTCCTGCCTGACGACACCACTCGCACCAACGCGATGACCTCTGGCTCCGTGCAGGCCATCGACGCCGTCCCGGCGGCCAACCTCAAGACGCTCAAGGGCCCGGTCAAGGTGGCAGCGCAGCAGGGCTTCGGACTGCTCTTCGCCATGTTCAACAACACCACCTTCTCCAACGTCAAGGCGCGCCAGGCGGTGCTCTACGCGCTGGACTACGCCAAGATCTGCGACACCGGCATGGCCGGTCTGGCGACGCCGGCTACCTGCTTCGTTCAGGACGGGCACCCCGCGTACAAGAAGGCCAAGACGGTCTACTCCAAGGACGCGGCCAAGGCCAAGTCGCTCCTGTCGGAGGCCGGCATCACAACCATCAACCTGCTGTGCACGGACCACGGCTGGTTCTCCGCCGTCAGGCCCATCATCCGTGAGAACCTCGAGGCCCTGGGCGTGACGGTCAAGTACGACGAGAAGAAGTCTGCGGACACCTACTCCTTCATCGACTCCGGGCAGGGGGCGTGGGACGTGCTCATCGCTCCTGGGGACCCCTCGGTCTTCGGCAATGACGCGGACCTGCTCATGCGCTGGTGGTACAGCGGTGACGTGTGGACCGAGAGTCGGATGCACTGGAAGGGCTCGGAGAGCCAGGTCGCGGTCCAGAAGCTGCTCGATGAGGCGGTCAAGCTGGAGGGTGACAAGCAGGTCGCCAAGTGGCAGGAGATCTTCGACAAGCTCTCTGAGGACGTTCCGCTCTACCCGATCTTCCACCGCAAGGCTCCGACGGCCTACGACTCGACAACGTTGGAGAACTTCAAGCCGATCGCGCTGACCGGCCTGTCCTTCGTGGGGACGGGTTCGACCAAGTCCTGAGACTCGCGTGCGGGCGGTGTGGCAGTCGCTGGAGGTTGCTGCACCGCCCGTGTCGTGCTCG
This sequence comes from Actinomyces sp. HMSC08A09, assembly GCF_001807465.1. NCBI lineage: Bacteria > Bacillati > Actinomycetota > Actinomycetes > Actinomycetales > Actinomycetaceae > Actinomyces > Actinomyces sp. HMSC08A09. The sequence goes on from NZ_KV789074.1 coordinate 59,287, forward strand.
GGGTGTCAGTGTGTCCGAGGCGAAAGCAACGGACTTGCAATCTGACGTCAGACGTCAGACAATCGGAATGGCGGCTGGCTCTGCGGCTGCCACGTGACCCAGCCGCCCTCAAAAGGCGGCAGGACGCTAACGCAAAGGAGCATTTCAGTGTCCAACCTCATCCGCCTGATCGGACGGCGCTTGGTCGCGCTGCCGGTCATGGTGCTGGGCGTGACGCTGCTCGTCTTCATCGTCATGTCGTTCTCCTCGGCAGACCCGGCGCGTCTTGCGCTGGGTGAGTCGGCCACGCCAGACGCCCTCGAGCAGTACCGAGCCGCCCATCATCTCAACGACCCTCTTCTCAAGCGGTTCTGGGAGTACCTCCTGGGCCTCATCCATGGTGATCTCGGCACCTCCTTCACCGGAGCCAAGATTTCCGACATGGTGGCCGCGGCCTTCCCGATCACGCTCCAGCTGACCTTCATTGGAATCTTCGTGGCCGTCATCCTGGCCACGATCCTGGGAATCATCGCGGCCCTCTACCGCGACAAGTGGCAGGACCAGGTCATCCGCGTCATCTCCATCGCCTGCCTGGCCACCCCGTCCTTCTGGCTCGCCCTGCTGCTCATCCAGTGGTTCTCCGACATTCCGGGCGGAACGGGGACCTTCCCCGCGCTGGTGTCCGAGTGGGTTCCCTTCAGTGAGGATCCCGGAACGTACCTCAACCAGATCTTCCTGCCGGCACTGGCCATCGCAGTTCCCAACACCGGCTCGCTCACCCGCGTGGTGCGTACTGCCATGGTCGAGGAGCTCGACCGCGACTACGTGCGCACCGCTATCGGCGGCGGTGTTCCCAAGAACGTCGTCGTGGCCCGCAACGTGCTGCGCAACGCGCTCATCACTCCGCTGACCGTGCTGGGCCTGCGCATCGGCTACGCCATGGGAGGCGCCGTCGTCATCGAGATGATCTTCAACATCAAGGGGATGGGACAGCTCATCTTCCAGGGCATCACCCGTAACGATGTGAACATCGTCCAGGGCGTCTCCATCACGGTGGCACTGGCCTTCATCATCATCAACATCGTCGTTGACATGCTCTACGTCCTCGTCAACCCACGAATCAGGAGCATCTGATGCTGCACCGCTCCACACTGGATAAGGCCTCGCGGCCCGGGCTGCGCTTCCAGGGCTGGAAGGCGCTGCCTGTCGGCTCAAAGATCGCCATCATCGTGCTGGGCCTCATCGCCCTGATCGCCATCCTGGCTCCCGTCATCGCCCCCTACTCTCCCGGTGCTACCGGGCTGGCGGAGACGAAGACGACCTCCTACATCGAGGGCGTCGGTGAGGTGACCTCCTCCGATCCGGTCGTCGCCCCCTCCGCGTCCCACCTGTTCGGGACGGACGGCACCGGTCGTGACATCTTCTCCCGCGCTGTCTACGGCGCCAGGGTCTCGCTGGTCGTGGGCCTGACGGCCACGGGGCTGGCCCTGGTGGTGGCCGCGGTCCTCGGGGCCGTCGCCGCCACGTCGCGCAAGTGGATCGCTGAGACCCTCATGCGCGTGCTCGACGTCGTCATGTCCTTCCCCGGCATCGCTCTGGCGGCCGTCCTCGTCTCGGCGATGTCGACCCGCCTGCCGATGCTGCCGGTCATCATCGTCTCCATCGGCATCCTCTACATCCCCCAGCTCACCCGCGTGGTGCGCGCCAACATCATCTCCCAGTTCGGGGAGGACTATGTGGCCGCCTCCAAGGTGATGGGGGCGCCGGTGCCGTGGATCCTGCTCAAGCACGTGGCCCGCAACTGCATCGCCCCGATCATGGTCTTCGCAACCGTCCTGGTGGCCGACGCGATCGTCTTCGAGGCCTCGCTGTCCTTCATCGGTGCGGGCATCAAGTCCGTCAACACCCCGACCTGGGGCAACATGCTCTCCGAGGGCAAGGAGCTGCTCCTGTCGGGCCACTGGTGGCCGACCTTCTTCCCCGGCCTGCTCATTCTCATCACCACCCTGTGCCTCAACGTCCTGTCCGAGGGACTGACCGATGCGATGGCCTCGCCGCGCATCAAGGCCAAGCCCGATGTTCAGGCCGATGAGGAGGCCATGGAGGCTCAGGAGACCCTGAACGCCTGGGACGACGCCGCTGAGGCGGTGGTCGCCAACGCCTCCGTCGCCGACGGGGACGACGCCACGAATGGGTTCAGCTCACTGACCGGCGTCGCCGCCCCGGCAACCGAGGATGTTCCTCTGTCCGAGCGGCTCAGCTCCCTGCGGGTGGCCGAGCTCGCCCGGCGAGACCGCCTGGTTTACGAGGACACTGGCGAGGACCCGGTTCTGGAGGTCAAGAACCTCACGATCGCCTTCCCCGAGCAGCACGGTGAGGTCAACATCGTCGATGGCGTCTCCTTCTCCGTGCGTCCGGGCGAGACCATGGGCCTGGTGGGGGAGTCCGGCTGCGGTAAGTCCATCAGCTCGATGGCCGTCATGGGGCTGCTGCCTCCCTCGGCCCGTATCTCCGGTGAGATCCTCTTCAAGGGACGCAACATCCTTGAGATGACGCCGGCCGAGCACAACGCGCTGCGTGGTCACGAGATGAGCATGGTCTACCAGGATGCTCTGTCCTCACTGAACCCCTCCATGCTCATCCGCACCCAGATGGCCCAGCTCAGTGCGCGCGGAGGCACTCGCAGTGCCGAGGAGCTGCTCGAGCTGGTGGGACTCGACCCCAAGCGCACGCTGCGCAGCTACCCGCACGAGCTCTCCGGCGGCCAGCGTCAGCGTGTCCTCATCGCCATGGCGCTGACCCGAGACCCCTCCCTGGTCCTGGCCGACGAGCCGACGACCGCGCTGGACGTGACCGTTCAGAAGCAGGTCATCGACCTGCTCAACGAGCTGCGTGAGAAGCTCGGCTTCGCGATGGTCTTCGTCTCGCACGACCTGGCCCTCGTGGCCAAGCTGGCGCACCGGATCACCGTGATGTACGCGGGCCAGGTGGTTGAGCAGGCGCCCACCAGCGAGCTGCTGGCCAACCCGGTTCACGAGTACACCCGGGGCCTCCTCGGCGCGGTGCTCTCCATCGAGTCCGGCTCCAAGCGACTCCACCAGGTGCGAGGGGTCGTCCCCTCACCCAGCGAGTTCGTCAAGGGCGACCGGTTCGCTCCGCGATCGTCCCACCCGACGGTTGGACTTGAGACCCGTCCGGTGCTCAAGCCCGTGCCGGGCACGACGGAGCACAGCTACGCCATCACCCCCGAGCTCGAGGCTCTGCTCGCGAAGGAGAAGCACTGATGTCCCCCAACACGTCTGCATCGTCCTCATGGAGCGAGGACCAGCCGGTCGTCGAGCTCAGGAACGTCAATGTCATCCACAAGTCCCGCACCGGTGGCCTGTTCCACCCGGACACGGTTCACGCGGTCAACGACGTCTCGCTGAGCGTCAAGCGCGGAGAGACGCTGGGACTCGTGGGGGAGTCGGGTTGCGGCAAGTCCACCACGGCCCGAGTCATGGTGGGGCTGCAGCCGGTCACCTCCGGTGAGGTCATCTTCAAGGGTCGTCCCTTGGGGCGCTCGGCCTCGGACCGTCGCGATCTGGGACGCAGCATCTCGGTGGTCTTCCAGGACCCGGCCACGGCCCTCAACCCGCGCATGATCGTGCACGACGCGCTCATCGACCCGCTCAACGTCCACGGAATCGGGTCGCCCAAGGAGCGTGAGGCCAAGGTGCGCGACCTGCTCCACCTGGTCGGGCTGCCCCCCAGTGCACTCAACGTGCTGCCTCGGCAGATCTCCGGTGGTCAGCGCCAGCGCGTCGCCATCGCCCGAGCGCTCGCCCTGGACCCCGACATCATCGTGGCCGACGAGCCCACCTCCGCACTGGACGTCTCGGTGCGTGCCCAGGTGCTCAACCTCCTCCAGGACCTCAAGGCCTCCTTGGGACTGGGGCTGGTGTTCATCAGTCACGACATCAACACGGTGCGCTACGTCTCGGACCGGATCGCCGTCATGTACTTCGGCAAGATCCTCGAGCTCAACACCACTGAGGAGATCTTCAACAACCCTCAGGAGGAGTACACGCGCACTCTGCTGTCGGCAGTGCCCTCGCTGCTCGATGTCTGAGTAGACGGCCCCCGGTCGCAGCCGGCGGCGTCAGCGCCTTCAGGTGAGGGGTGGGCCCACTGGGGTCCGCCCCTCACCGGTACATCAGGTCGCAGGCAAACCCAGACATCGGGGTGGCGCCAACCGGGAGCATCTGCAACAATACCTCGTGACGTCAGATGTCAGACGTCCGATATCCTTTCAATGAAGAGAGTCACCACAATGGACAACCGTTTCACCGGCGTCATCCCGCCGGTCGTCACCCCTTTCACCGCCGCGGGCGAGGTTGACTTCGACAGCCTGGACAAGGTCGTCGAGCACCTCATCGCCGGTGGTGTCAACGGCCTGTTCGCCCTGGGGTCCTCCGGAGAGGTCGCTTACCTCACTGACGCCCAGCGCGACGCCGTCATCGAGCGGGTCGTCAAGACCGCGGCAGGACGCGTCCCGGTGCTCGCCGGTGCCATCGACACCACTGCCCACCGGGTCATTGACCAGGCTCGTCGGGCAGCCGCCCTGGGCGCCGAGGCGATCGTGGCCACCTGCCCGTTCTACGCGCTCAACGACGCGGAGGAGATCAAGGCCCACTTCCGCGCCATCGCCGCGGCCATCGACGTCCCCGTCTTCGCCTACGACGTCCCCGTGCGCCTCGGCGGCGCGAAGCTCGGTTGCGACCTGCTCGTCGAGCTGGGCAAGGAGGGCGTCCTGGCCGGTGTCAAGGACTCCTCCGGCAACGACGTCGCCTTCCGCAGGCTGGTGGCCGCCAACGAGGCCGCGGGCCACCCCCTGGCCCTTCTGACCGGCCACGAGTGCGTCGTCGACGGCATGCTGCTGCTGGGTGCCGACGGCCTCGTCCCCGGGTACGGCAACGTGGACCCGGTCCGCTACGCCGAGATGTGGAAGGCCTCCCGCCAGGGGGCGTGGGACGAGGTGCGCCGCCTCCAGGACGAGGTCTGCGCCGGCTTCGAGATCGTCTTCGTACCCCAGGGCCGTTCGGCCGACGCGACCGGTATCGGCGCCTTCAAGACCGCCATGGAGGCGATTGGGATTATCGCGACCAACGAGATGGCCTTCCCCGTCAAGGCTCTCGAGGGGGAGACCAAGGAGCGGGTCCTGGAGATCGTCAAGGCCCAGGGCCTCATCTGACGTCCCGGCGGCTGCATGGCCGGTGGTCGCGGCACCGACCGATCCGGGCATGCAGCCGCTGTGGCAGCGGCGAGGCCTAGAGCCTCGCACCAGGCGGCCTCCTGCGGCTGCCCCTCATTCATTCTTCACCCCGGTGCGCCAGCGCCCAGCATCCCGTCGGAGAGCGTCATGAGTCAGGATGTCCTCCCATCCACCCCCCTTGCCCCATCATCATCGTCGTCCGGTCAGGCCCCGCTCGTCGTCGGACTCGACCTGGGCGGCACCAAGATGGCCGCCGCACTGGTCGACTCCGGAGGGACCCTGCAAGGACCGGTGAGCTCCTGCCCGACCCCGGCTCACGAGGGCCCCACCGCCATGCTCAATGCCATCAGCGGCCTGATCGCGACGGTCGTCGAGACCGGAACGCACCAGGAGCCCGGCAAGGCCGCGGCGATCACGGCGGTCGGGATCGGTACCGCCGGCGTCGTCGACGTCGAGCGGGGGACCATCCTGTCGGCCACTGACGCCATCACCGGATGGGCCGGCACGCAGGTCGCTGCCGGCGTTCGCGAGCGGCTCGCCGCCCAGGGGCTGGGTGAGCTGCCGATCCACGTCGAGAACGACGTCGACGCCTACGCCGCCGGAGAGGCCTGGCTCGGTGCCGGCACCGGGGCCGAGGTCGTCCTCATGGTGGCGGTGGGTACCGGGGTCGGCGGCGCCCTCGTCCTCGATGGGCGAACCCGCAGGGGCGCCCATCATGTGGCCGGCGAGATCGGCCACGTCCCCGTCCCCGGGGCCCAGGGCGAACCCTGCACCTGCGGCAGGACGGGGCACCTGGAGGGCATCACCGCCGGACCCCAGATCCACCGCCGCTACCTGGACAAGGGCGGAGACCTCGACGTTCCCGACGCCCGCGGGGTTGAGGAGCGCGCCGCTGCCGGGGACGACATCGCCGCGGAGGTCTACCGCGACTCGGCCACCTGCCTGGGCAGAGCCCTGGCAGGACTGGTCACCGTGATCGACCCCGACGTCGTCGTCGTCTCCGGTGGCCTGGCCCGCGCCGGTGACCTGTGGTGGGAGCCCCTGCGGCAGACCTTCGCCGCAGAGATCATCGACCCCCTGGCTCCCATCAAGATCCTTCCCGCCACCCTGGGGACCACCGCGCCGATCGTCGGCGCGGCTCGCGGTGCCCTCGCCCTGGTTACCAGCAACGACAACCACCGCCCCTAGCCGCCGGGCTTGGGCGCCATCAGACAGGACACACCTATGACCGAGCAGTCATCTTCAGAGCCGTCAACGCAGGCGCAGGGCGCCACGGCGGGGGGACACCCCATCCTGGAACGCCTCAGGGGAGGGCTCATCGCCTCCGCCCAGGCCTACCCGGGCGAGCCCATGCGCGACCCCCGCACCATGGACCAGGTGGCCCAGGCATGCGTCGCCGGCGGCGCCGTCGGTATCCGTGCACAAGGACTGGCGGACCTGGCCCTCATCTGCCAGCACGTCGACGTCCCCGTCATCGGCCTGTGGAAGGACGGGCACGACGGCGTCTTCATCACCCCGACCCTCACCCACGCCATCGCCGTGGCCGCCACCGGAAGCCAGATCGTGGCACTGGACGGCACCCGGCGCCCCCGCCCCGACGGGCTGAGCCTGGCCCAGACCGTCGAGGGGCTGCGAGCGGCCCGCCCCGAGGTCCTCATCATGGCCGACTGCGGCTCCCTGGATGACGCCAAGGCCGCACAGGACGCGGGAGTGGACATCCTGGGGACCACCCTGGCCGGCTACACCGGGGAGCGTCCCAAGACCGACGGGCCCGACCTCGAGCTCGTCGACCAGGTCGCCGGCATCGCGGAGGTCCCGCTGGTGGTGGAGGGCAGGGTCCACACGCCCGCGCAGGCGGCCGCCGCCATGGAGCACGGCGCCTTCGCCGTCGTCGTCGGAACCGCCATCACCCACCCGACGACCATCACCTCGTGGTTCGCCAGCGCGCTGCCCGGTGCCCTGTGGAAGGAATGAGCGGAAGGGCGCAAGGAAACGGCGCCGTTCCGCGACTCGCTCCGTGTGTGACGGATGTGACTGCTGTGGCGCAAATGTGCGAATTGTTACTCGCTACCCAGCGCGACACTCCGGTCTGACCTGACAAACCCAAGGTTTTATGCGTAGCGTTGCCAGAAGTGGCACCACACAAGGGTGTCCGTCCACGATCGAGAGGGAAGACATGTCCGTCAACCGCACCGAGCTCATCGCCGCCATCGCCGAGAAGGCCGGCCTGACCAAGACCGACGCCGACGCCTTCCTGGGAGCCTTCCAGGATGTCCTCGTTGAGAACGTCGCCAAGGGTGAGGCCGTGAAGATCACCGGCCTCATGGGTATCGAGCGCGTCGAGCGTGCCGCACGCACTGGCCGCAACCCCCGCACCGGTGAGGAGATTCAGATCCCCGCCGGCTACGGTGTCAAGGTCACCGTCGGCTCCTCGCTGAAGAAGGCTGTCGCCGAGTGATACGTGGGGCCGCGCCCCTGATGTCCTGATTCCGGCCCGTTGCCGCCCAGTCGAGGCGTGGCAACGGGCCGAATCGTGTTCTCCAGCGGTTCCCTCCTCATCGGGCTGATGAAGCTCAGGGCGGTTCTCCGGGAGGATGTCGGGATCAGTGATCTCCTCCCTGCGGCGGAGGGCTGAATAGGATAAGGCTTTTACAGTGGAAACATGTCTGCTTCCACATTCGCGGTGAGCTCGCCCGACGGCACAGACGCGGTTGGCGCACTGGCCGGGGCCTCGCCCGCTCCTGCCTCCGTTCCGGCACTTCAGATGAGGGGGCTGGTCAAGGCCTTCGATCGCAAAGTCGCGGTGGATCGGTTGAGCCTCGACATTCCCGTGTCCAGCTTCTACGGCATCGTCGGGCCCAACGGAGCGGGCAAGACGACCAGCCTGTCGATGGCCACCGGCCTGCTGCGACCCGACGCCGGTCAGGTCCTCGTTCATGGCGTCGACGTGTGGACGCAGCCTCAGCGGGCCAAGACCCTTCTGGGGGTCCTGCCCGACGGGCTGCGCACCTTCGACCGTCTCAACGGTCTTGAGCTCGTCACCTACTCCGGACTCCTGCGTGGGCTCGAGCGCGACGTCGTCGTGCCCCGGGCGACCGAGCTGGTCAAGGTACTGGGGCTGTGGGATGCCGGAACCACCCTGGTCGCCGACTACTCGGCGGGTATGCGCAAGAAGATCCACCTGGCCTGCGCCATGGTGCACTCGCCCTCCATCCTGGTCCTGGATGAGCCCTTCGAGGCTGTCGACCCGATCTCCGCCCAGACGATCCAGGCGATCCTGCGGGACTACGCCGCCGCCGGCGGCACGGTGGTCATCTCCAGCCACGTCATGGCCACGGTGCAGCGCCTGTGCGACCACGTGGCCATCATCAATGCCGGCAGGGTCGTCGCCGCAGGCACGACGGAGCAGGTCGCCGCCGGCGCGGACCTTGAGCAGCGCTTCACCGAGCTGGTGGGGGGCCACGTGCGAACGGAGGGGCTGTCATGGTTGCGACCCTCGTCAAGCTGAAGTGGCGTCTGACCCTCAACGCGCTGACCAAGAACGTCTGGGCCATCATCGGGACCGTGTTCGGGGCCCTCTACGGTATCGGGGCGCTCGTCATGGTGCTGGCCGGCGCCGTCGGGCTGGGGCTCAAGGCCGCCCCTGACGTCATCGGGCTGGTTCTCGGGGCTCTCGGGGCGCTGCTGGTGGCCGGTTGGGCCGTGGTGCCACTGCTCGTCACCGGGGTCGACTCCACCCTGGATCCCCGCGCCATGGCGGCCTGGGCCGCTCCGTCCAGAGGGCTGGCGCTCGGCCTGCTGGCCGCTGGTGCCCTGGGGATTCCCGGTTGCATCACGGCTGCCGTCTGCCTCATCCCAGTTCTCACCTGGCTGCTGGCGGGCCAGCTCGCGGCGGCGCTCCTGGCGCTGCTGTGCGCTCCGGCCGCCCTGGCCGCCTGCGTCCTGCTGTCCCGGATCATCGTGACGGCCGCGGGCATCTCCTCCTCGCGCCGGGGGCGTGAGACGACGGCGATCATCGCCTTCGTCTTCTTCTTGGTGGTGACGCAGGCACCGAATCTCATCCCCCGGATTCTCGGGGACGATCCCACCGGCTTTCTTCAACAGCTCCGGACCCTGGCCAAGGTCATGGGGCTGAGCCCCTTCGGGTGGGCCTTCGCGGCCCCTGGTCTCATGGCCACCGGTTCCGTGCCGGCGGCACTGGCGCTGGCGGTCGGAGCATGGATGCTCCCTGTGATCCTGCTGCCCCTGTGGCAGCGTGTGGTGGGCAAGGTGATGACCTCTCCGGGGACATCGCACACCCGGACGCGGGCCTACGCAGCCGACGGCGCGGGTTCCGACGTACAGCATCAGGGCCTGCCCGACGTGCTGCCATGGGCCCGCAGGTTCGCCGCCGCCCTGCCCGCGCCCGCCGCCGCCGTGGCGGCCCGCAGCCTGCGCTACTGGCGCACCGATCCCAGGTACCTGGTTCAGTTCCTGTCCGCCCTGCTCCTTCCCGTTGTGATCGTTCTGGGGCCTGCTCTCAACTCCAGCCGATTCTCCGCCGGCGTCAACGGCCAGCCGGTCGACACCAGCTTCGCCCTCGGGCACGCGCCGGCCCCGCTGCTGTTCATGGCTCCCGCCCTGGCCGTCTTCATGGGATGGGCGATCCACGATGACCTCGGCCTGGACTCCACCGCCCTGTGGAGTCATATCAGCGCCGGGATCCGTGGGGCCCACGACCGTCTGGGGCGGGTGGTCGGGGCGGCCGTGTGGCAGGTTCCCGCGCTGGTCGTCATCGACCTGCTCATGGTCGCGTGGACAGGACGATGGGAGGCGCTGCCCGCCGTCACCGGTGCCTGCCTGGCGCTCTACGGCTGTGCGCTGGCCTGGTCCTGCCTCGCCAGCGTCCTGCTGCCCTACGAGACACTCGCCCCCGGGGACAGCCCCATGCGCTCGCGGACCTCGGGGACGGCCTTCCTGGCCGCGCTCATTCAGATGGCGGCGATCCTGCTTCTGCTGGCCGTGTGCTCCCCTGTCCTGGGTGTGGCGGTCTACGGCGTCGTCCAAGGCGCGCCGGTGTGGGGTTGGGTGGCGCTCGTCGCGGGGGTCGTGTGGTGCGGTCTGCTGCTGTGGGGCGGAGTCGTCTTCGGCGGGCGGGTGCTGGATCGGCGAGGACCTCAGGTTCTTGCCACGATCCGCACCTGGCCGGGACACTCCCAGCCGGTGTGATCGCCCTGGTCACACCACAACGGTGTGATTGATTCTGATGACTCGGGGTAGGATTGCTTTAAACTCGCTCACTCAGTGAGCGGCTCTCAGAGATCCGTACACCCCATACCACTAGTTGTTGTGTCAGAGAGGACATCACCGTGCAGCTTGTCATTCTGGATTCCGCGCAGGCGATCGCGCAGCGGGCGGCCGACGAGATCGAGGCGCTGCTCAAGGACAAACCGGCAGCCGTGCTGGGGACCGCCACAGGCTCCTCGCCCCTGCCCCTGTACGACGAGCTCACCGCTCGCTGCGCCGCCGGACGCCTCAGCTTCGCCGAGGTCACCGGATTCATGCTCGACGAGTACGTCGGCCTGCCCGCAGGCCACCCGGAGCGCTACGCCACCTTCATGGAGACCAATCTGCGCTCCCGCGTCGACATGCGCCCCGGCGCCCTCCACGGCCCGGACGCGCTGAGCGAGGACCTTGAGGCCGCCTGCCGGGAATACGAGGCGCAGATGGCTGCGGCCGGGTACTGCGACCTGCAGATCCTCGGCATCGGCTCCGACGGGCACATCGGGTTCAACGAACCCGGTGGCGCCCTCGACTCGCGCACGCACCTGGGCGAGCTCCACGAGCAGACCCGCCGGGACAACGCCCGCTTCTTCGGCGGCGACGTCGAGGCCGTGCCCACCCAGTGCATCACCCAGGGGCTGGCCACCATCATGGAGGCCCGCAAGCTGGTCCTCATCGCCACCGGTGAGGGCAAGGCCGAGGCCATCGCCCAGCTCGTCGAAGGGGAGGTCAGCGCCCAGTGGCCTGCGACCGTCATGCAGCGCCACGACGACGCCCTCGTGCTGGTCGATCCCGCCGCCGCCAGCCGGCTCACCTCGACGCACTGACGACGGCGCAGGCTCTCCTCAAGGGAGAGCCTGCCCACAGGGGCGGGGCGGGCGACTGCCGGTGCGCGCTGTCCGACCTACACTGGGCGGCATGACAGATGTCCTCGCCAGTGCCGATCCCGGATCGCCCGGAGCCCCGACAGACCCGGCCGCCGAGCCCACCCAGGGCGTCGGTACGGCTGTCCTGGAGCGCGAGGAGCTCCAGTCGACCGACGACGGCGACGCCGACCGCTTCGCCCACTACGTCCGCAAGGACAAGATCGCCGCGGCCGCTGTCACCGGGCGTCCCGTCGTCGCCCTGTGCGGCAAGGTGTGGACGCCCGGGCGCGACCCGTCGAAGTACCCGGTGTGCCCCACCTGCAAGTCCATCTACGAGGAGATGCGCAACGGGGAGGGCTCCGGCGACGGCAAGGGGCCTCGCTTCCCCCGCTTCCCGTTCGGGCGAGGCGGTCGGTGAACGCCGCCCGCGGCGGCCAGGCGACCCATACCACCCCGACGCGAGCCTCGACGTCGGCGGCCCAGAACCTCTCCCCGGCCTACCCGCGCCGCGCCGCCTGGGGAACAGCAGGTTCACTGCGCGCCTGGCAGGCCGCTGCGCTCGGGCAGTACCTGGAGACGATGCCCCAGGACTTCCTGGCGGTGGCCACCCCTGGGGCCGGCAAGACGACCTTCGCGCTGCGGGTGGCCACCGAGCTGCTCAGCTCCGGAGACGTCCACAAGGTGACGATCGTCTGCCCCACTGAGCACCTCAAGTACCAGTGGGCCGAGGCCGCCGCCCGTGTCGGCATCCATATCGACCCCTCCTACTCCAACTCCCAAGGAGCGCTCGGCTCGCGCTTCGACGGCGTCGCCCTGACCTACGCCCAGGTGGCAGCCAACGCCAACCTGCACCGCGCCCGCACCGACCAGGCCCGCACCCTGGTCATCCTCGACGAGATCCACCACGGGGGAGACGCCCTGAGCTGGGGAGACGCGATCCGGGAGGCCTTCACCCCGGCACGGAGGCGACTGGCCCTGACCGGAACGCCCTTCCGCTCCGACACCTCCCCGATCCCCTTCGTGCGGTACAAGGAGGACGCCTCCGGGGCGAAACGCTCCCAGGCGGACTACTCCTACGGCTACTCCGACGCCCTGCGCGACGGAGTCGTGCGCCCGGTGATGTTCATGTCCTACTCGGGGCAGATGCGGTGGCGCACCAAGGCCGGCGACGAGGTCGCGGCGCGCCTGGGCGAGCCCCTCACCAAGGACCTGGAGTCCCAGGCCTGGCGCACCGCGCTCGACCCGGCGGGGGAGTGGATCCCCGCGGTCCTGGCCGCCGCCGACCAGCGCCTGACCGAGGTGCGCCGCCAGGTCCCCGACGCCGGAGCCCTCGTCATCGCCTCCGACCAGGCCAAGGCCCGCGCCTACGCCAAGCAGCTGCGCGCCATCACCGGCGAGGCCCCCACCGTGGTCCTCTCCGACGACAACGGTGCCTCCAGCCGCATCGAGGCCTTCTCCGCCTCCACCGACCGCTGGCTGGTGGCCGTGCGTATGGTCTCCGAGGGAGTGGACGTGCCCCGCCTGGCCGTGGGCGTCTACGCCACCTCCACCTCCACCCCGCTCTTCTTCGCCCAGGCCGTGGGGCGCTTCGTGCGCTCGCGGGCGAGGGGCGAGACTGCCTCGGTGTTCCTCCCCTCGGTCACGCCGCTGCTGGCCCTGGCCGGCGAGATGGAGGTGGCCCGCGACCATGTCCTGAGCCGCCCCGACTCGGCGGCGCAGGAGGACGCCCTGTTCAGCCCCGAGGACCGGCTCCTCGCCGAGGCCAACAAGACTGAGAACGCCTCGGCCGAGCTGCTGCCGGGCTTCGAGGCCATGGATAGCCAGGCCGAGTTCGACCGCGTGCTCTTCGACGGCGGCGAGTTCGGCACCGGCGCCATGGTGGGCAGTATCGAGGAGCAGGAGTACCTGGGGCTGCCCGGTCTGCTGGAGCCCGAGCAGGTGACCGCCCTGCTGCGCCAGCGCCAGGACAAGCAGATCGCCTCCCAGAAGAAGCAGGCCGCCGCCGAGGCGCAGAGGCGGAAGAACTCAGGCGTCGACGACGCCCGGCGGCGGGCAGCGGCCCGTAAGGAGCTCTCCCAGCTGGTGGCCGCCTGGGCCCGCCGCTCGAGCCAGCCCCACGGCGTCGTCCACAACGAGCTCAGGCGCGTGTGCGGGGGGCCGGAGGTCGCGGCGGCCTCCACCGAGGAGATCGAGAAGCGCATCCAGACCCTGCGGCGCTGGTTCGTCGGCAAGCGCTGACAACGCTGATAAGGCTGAGGACACAACGCCGACAACGCTGATAAGGCCGATAACGCTGACAAGGAGCGCTGGCCAGGGGCGGGATGCGCCCCTGGCCGGCGGTCAGCGTCGGGTGGCGCCTCGCCCGTCGAGGTCGACGTGACGGGTCGGCAGCGCCGACTCGCCGTCGCTCAGACGCCAGGCGTCGTAGGGGAGCTCGGCGCGCGACGCCCGGTGCCGCTCCGCCGCGGCGCTCAAGGCCTCCTTGCCGCGGTGCTCCTCGATAATCCGGCCCTCATCGACCAGAAGCACCTGAAGCGGCCGGGCACCGGCCTGGCTCAAAGCCGACATCCCCTCGTCCTGCGAGCTCGAGGCGACCACCAGCTCCTCGGCGGCCGTGCCCTCGGAGGTCAGGATGCGGCCGGCCCACTTGCGGCCGCCCACGGTGGACTTGCCGCCCGAGGAGAACTTGGCGACCTCCTCCATGGTGCCGTTGGCGCCCTCGCGCTCCACCAGCTTGTAGACGAGCGCCGCAGTCGGGCGCCCCGAGCCCGTCACGAGCTTGGTGCCCACACCGTAGGAGTCCACGGGGGCCGCCCCCAGTGCCGCGATGGCGTGCTCATCGAGGTCGTTGGTGACGGTGATTTTCGTCGAGGTCGCCCCCAGGGCGTCGAGCTGGGCGCGCACCTTGAAGGCCTCAGCCACCAGGTCGCCGGAGTCCAGGCGCACCGCCCCGAGCTCACCGCCCGCGGCACGGGCCGCCTTGACCGCCCGCTCCACGCCGGTGGCGATGTCGTAGGTGTCCACCAGGATCGTGGTGCTCGGTCCGAGGCTGGCCACCTGCGCCGCGAAGGCCTCCTCCTCGGTGTCGTGCAGGAGGGTGAAGGAGTGGGCCGAGGTCCCCACGGTGGGAATGCCGTAGAGGAGCCCCGCCTCCAGGTTGCTCGTTCCCACGAAACCGCCGACGACCGAGGCCCTGGCCGCGGCGACGGCTGCCTGCTCGTGGGCCCGGCGTGCCCCGAAGTCCACGCAGGGGCGCCCGTGGGCGGCGATGGTCATACGGGAGGCGGCTGCGGCGACGGCGCAGTCGTAGTTGTAGATCGACAGGGCCAGGGTCTCCAGGATGCAGGCCTCGGCGAAGGTGCCCTCCACGGTCAGCAGCGGAGAGCCGGCGAAGTAGCACTCGCCCTCGGCGTAGCCGCGGATCGTCCCGGAGAAGCGGTAGTCGCGCAGGAAGTCCAGGGTCTCGTCGTTGACGACCCCGGTGCGGTGCAGGAAGTCGATCTGGGCGGGGGTGAAGGTGAAGGCCTCGATGGCGTCCAGCAGCCGACCGGTGCCCGCCACCACACCGAAGCGGCGTGACCCGGGGAGCCTGCGGCCGAAGAGCTCGAAGACGCTGCGCCGTGAGGCGGCCCCCGATGCCAGTGCTCCTTGCAGCATCGTGAGCTCGTACATGTCGGTCAGCAGGGAGGTTGAGGCCGTGGACACGTCCACGGAGGCGGCGGTGGAATCGGCAGAGGGCGCGTAGCTGTTCACGGGAACAACCTATCGCGGCTCACCGCTACCCTGGTGGTATGAGCACCTCGTTGCCCGTTGCGGAACCGGAGATCCTGGAGGAGTCGCGCGTCCGTGCCCAGCGCCTGTGGTGCACCGTGGTTCACGACGACCCGGTGAACACGATGAGCTATGTGACCTGGGTGTTCCACTCCTACTTCGGTTTCTCGCTGCCTGTGGCCGAGGCCCGGATGATGCAGGTGCACACCACCGGCCGCGCCGTGGTCTCCCAGGGAGCCCGCGAGCGCATGGAGGTCGATGTCACGGCGATGCACGGATACGGCCTGCGCGCCACCATCGAGCCCGTGGGTGACGACGCCGGTGCTGGCGACTCTTCAGGAGGGCGCTGATGCGAGCCTTCCGCCGCGTCCCCGAGGGGCTGGCCTGCGGCCTTGACGACTGGGAGCGCGAGCTCCTGGCCAGGCTGGCCCTGGAGGTGAGGGCCCTTCTCCAAGCGGATGCTCCCCAGGGGGCCGGCCAGTCCGAGACCTCCTCGCCGTCGCGTCCCGACCCGGTCCGCCCGGGGGAGAGCGAGCGGGATCGTAAGGTCCTGGAGGCCCTGGACTTCGACCTCGATGCGCCGACCAACCACGTTCACCCCGGCCGCCCGAGCGCGGACCCCGTTATCGCCGTCCTGCTCCCGCAGGCCTCGGAGGATCCCATCACCTCGATGGAGGTCAGCAGCCTGACTCGTGCGCGCCTGCGGGGTGACAAGGTCGACCGCCTGGCGCGCCTGGCCGCCGAGCTGCGGGCGCCGTCGGGCCCTGAGGGAACGGTGCTCGTGGCCCCGGGCCAGGAGTCCGACTGGCTGGGGGCGAGCAATGACATCCGGCTCGTGCTGGCCCAGCGTCTGGGCATCGAGTCGGCTCAGGACGCCGAGCGCGTTCACGCAGCCGCCTTCCAGGAGGCCCCCGAGGAGGAGACCTCTCGCGAGCAGTGGTACCGGGGGACGGCGCTCGTCTACGACATGGTCACCTGGTGGCAGGAATCACTGGTATCCGCGCTGTTCGGGGGCACAGGGCCCGCATAGTCTCGCGGTGTGAATGATGCTCCGATCGGGATGTTCGACTCTGGGGTCGGTGGCCTCACCGTCGCCCGTTCTGTCCTCGACCAGCTGCCCCATGAGCAGGTGCTCTACATCGGGGACACCGCCAACAGTCCCTACGGTCCCAGGGACATCGCCGAGGTCCGGTCGCTGGCTCTGGGCATCATGGACGAGCTCGTGGACCGAGGGGTCAAGCTGCTCGTCATCGCCTGCAACACCGCCTCGGCGGCCGTCCTGCACGATGCGCGGGAGCGCTACACCCTGGGACGGGGAGTTCCGGTCATCGAGGTCATCCACCCGGCGGCACGTACCGCGGCCCGAGTGACCCGCAACGGCAAGGTAGGGCTGATCGCCACCCGCGGGACGGTCGACTCGCGCGCCTACGACGACGCCCTCCAGGCCGTCCCCGGCGTCGAGCTCGTCTCTCAGGCCTGCCCGCGCTTCGTCGAGCTGGCCGAGCGGGGGGTGACCACCGGCCCGGAGGTGCTCGACGTCGCCGAGGAGTACCTGGCCCCCATCAAGGCCGCCGGTGTGGACACCCTCATCCTCGGCTGCACCCACTACCCGTTGCTGGTGGGGCCGATCTCCTATGTCATGGGGCGGGACGTGACCCTGGTGACCTCTTCGGACGAGACCGCCAAGGACGTCTACCGGGCACTGGCCGGCAAGAACCTTCTGCGCGGGCCGGAGGCCCCTGAACCGCGCCATGACTTCGCCTCCACCGGCGACCCGGAGGCCTTCTCCGTCCTGGCCCGGCGCTTCCTGGGCCCCGAGGTCACCGCCGTTGAGCATGTCGCCTTCGCCCCTGGGGCAGCCGGCGCCCCTGCCGGGCTGCCCCACCCTCCCTCACCTCCCACCTCCCACCAAGGATCTGCATGAGACTCACGATTATCGGCTGCTCCGGCTCCATGTCGGGCCCCCAGTCCTCGGCCTCCTCCTACCTGGTGCAGGCCGAAGGAGTCGACGCCGACGGCGCGGTGCGCACCTACTCGATCGTGCTGGACCTCGGGCCCGGGTCGATGGGGCAGCTGCTGCGCCACCTCGATCCCGCCGAGCTCGACGCCATTGCGATCTCCCACTGCCACGCCGATCACATGGTGGACCTGGTGGGCATGCACGTCTACCGGCGCTGGCTGCCCACCGGGGCGCTCGGGCCGGTGGCCTGCCTGGGGCCCTCGGAGCTGCTGGAGCGTCTCCAGGGGGTCGACGGCGTCCCGCCCAGTGAGCGCTACGCCACGGAGTTCGGCTTCGTCACCGCCGTGCCCGGCAGGTCCTACAGCGTGGGCCCCCTGGTGATCTCCCCCTTCGAGGCGCTCCACCCCGTGGAGGCCTACGGCTACCGGATCGAGGGCCCCAGCGACGAGGATCCCTCCCGTCGGGTCAGCCTGGCCTTCACCGGGGACACGGACATCTGCCAGACGATGAGCGACATGGCTCAGGGAGTGGACCTCCTCCTGGCCGAGGCGGCCTTCGTCGAGGGCCGCGACACCGTGGGCGGCATGCACATGACGGGGCGTCGCGCCGGCGAGCTCGCCGCCCAGGCCGGTGCGGGGCACCTGGTCCTCACCCACATCCAGCCCTGGACGGATCCGGCTGTGCCCCTCAAGGAGGCCGCAGCCGTCTACTCCGGCCCGTTGGAGGCGGCGACGGCGGATGCCGTCTGGGAGCTGTGAGCGCTGACGGGCACGATCGCCCCGCCCCGCGCAGAACGGTCTCCTTCACCCCGGCTCTTCCCGACGGGGTGGACTGCCCCTGGACCCGGGGGAGACGGACTCGCTGGTGGCTGGTGGTTCCCGCCGACCTGGCGGCGGCGGCCCTCGTGGCCCTGTTCGGTGCCGCCTCCACCCGCAGCCTGGGGGAGGTTCCCGCCTCCCTGTGGCAGGCGGGGGCGGCCCTCCTCGTCGCCTGGGGCGTGACCTGGCTTGTGCGACGCTCCCGCCCCGATCACCTGGAGATGGCGCTGCCCGAGGGGCTCATCGTCGTGGGGGTCAGCTGGGTGGTCTGGACCGTGCTGCGCCAGGTGGTATCCGCATTCGACGACGTGTCCGCCATGGTTTCCTGGGCGGTGATGACCGGTGCCTTCCTCCTGGTGTTCCTGGGCGGATGGAGGTGGCTCTACGGCTATGTTCGCGCCCACGACTCCTTGACTCCCAAGCCCGTGGCGCGGCGCCTCGCCGAGCAGGAGAGGGAGGGTACCTAGCCCCGCGGTGGTCGGCCCGGACTCGTTCCGGTAACAGGGCGCTTGTCTTCAGTTGTCTTTATGGAATGACAACCCCACCATTCGTACTTTGGCGCCATGCACCACTGCGCCAGCCGACGTCGACCGCACCGGTGGGTCGGCGTCCTGATCGCCGTCTTCCTCATCCTGGGAGGAACGGTGGGCGGATCGGTCGTCTACCTCCACAGGCACGAGGGGCGGGCCCCGCGCGGAACCATCCTCATGGGCCAGGACGTGACCGGAATGGACCGGTCGACCCTGACCGCGCTCGTGCTTCAGCGGGCCGCATCGGCGTCACTGACGCTGACCGTCGACGGAACCCCCACCACGGTTCCGCTCACCCAGATCGCCCAGGTCGATGCCCGAGCCACCGTGGAGGCCGCCGTGTCCGGGGCGGGGTCACTGGTGACCCACATGCACGGCATCGTGGGGACACGGCAGGTGGCGGTGCGGTATGTGGTCAACCAGGAGGCCCGCGCCGCGCTGGTGTCGCAGTTGAGTAGCACGCTGCGCGACCACGTCGTCGAGCCGGCCGTGACCTGGAATGAGGGCAGCGGCGGCTTCACCGCCTCATCGGGACGAGCCGGCAACGCCATCGACCCCGCTGATCTTGATGCGGCGCTCGACGTCGCCGCACGCGAGCTGGCGAAGAACCATACGGCGCCGGTGTCGATCCGCCGGACCGAGCCCACGGTGAGCGCGCAGGAGGCGAGCTCGGTCGCACAGTCGGCAACGGCACTGCTGGACGCCGAGCTCCAGCTGATGGTCGACGGCGCCGCGCACACCGCCTCCAAGGCTCAGAAGGCCTCATGGATCGACTTCCCCATCAAGGAGGGCCGCATCGTGCCGACGGTCTCCCAGGAGAGGGTCAGGGCCTGGGTGACCTCACTGAGCACGCCGGAGGAGCGCACACCGGTCAACGCCATCAACGACGTCGACTCAGCCGGCACGGTGCTCCAGCTCGCCCGCCCGGGCAAGGCCGGGAGGAAGGCAGGCAACATCGAGCCGGCCACGACGGCGCTGGTCCAGGGACTCGGCCAGGGCCGGAGCGTCAGCCAACAGATCAGCTGGAACGAGGTGCCCCACTCCAGCGAGAACCGGGTAGTGCCCAACGGGCCGGAGCGCTTCGCCTACCAGGCCAAGGCGGGGGAGAAGTGGGTCGATGTCAACCTCACCGACTCAACGCTGACCGCCTACGAGGGCCAGAAGGTCGTCTACGGGCCGATTCTCATCAACCACGGTGGTGTCGGGCACGAGACCGTCACCGGCACCTACAAGATCTATCTGCGCTACCAGGCGCAGGACATGGGCTGCACCCCCGAGTGGCCCTACTGCGAACGAGGGGTCCCGTGGGTGAGCTACTGGCACGACAGCTACGCCCTCCACGGCGCCCCCTGGGTCAAGGAGCTCGGTATCGGCACGGATGAGTCCTCGCACGGCTGCATCAACATCCCGGTGCCGGACGCTCAGGCGATCTGGCAGTGGTCCGAGATCGGTACCACCGTGGTGACACACTACTGACGGCGCTTCACTGACGGCTCCCTCGTGGGCTCAGTCGGCCAGGACGTCGGCCAGGACCGGTGCCAGGGCGCGGAAGGCCTGTCCCCGGTGGGAGACGGCGTGCTTCTCCTCAGGAGTCATCTGGGCGGTGGTCCGGCCCTGACCGCCCGGTGCATCCTCCTGGACGGGCACGAAGATCGGGTCGTAGCCGAAGCCTCCTTCACCCTGAGGAGCGTGGACCAGGCGCCCCTCCATGGAGCGCTCGATGGTCGTGACCTGCTCCGCCTGCCCGCCGGAGGCCGGCTGGACCAGGACCGCGGCGCAGGTGAAGCGGGCGCCGCGGTGCGGATCGGCGACGTCGGCCAGCTGGTTCAGGAGCAGTTGAAGGTTTGCGGTGTCGTCCCCGTGCCGGCCGCTCCAGCGCGCCGAGAAGATCCCCGGAGCCCCACCCAGGACGTCGACGCACAGGCCCGAGTCATCGGCGACCGCGGGCAGACCCGTGGCCCGAGCCAGCGCCCGGGCCTTGAGCAGAGCGTTGTCGGTGAAGGTCAGGCCATCCTCCACCGGCTCAGGCGCCTGGAGGGAGGCGGCCGAGATGACGGATTCGGGCACCAGCCCGGGCACGAGCGGCGTCAGGATCTGTCGCAGCTCGGCCAGCTTGCCGGCGTTGTGGGTGGCCAGGACGAGGCGGGCCCCGGCGGGCACCTGGACCCGGCCTGTGAGCGGGGCGGCGCCGTCGGCGTCTGATGAGGCACTCACGGCTCAGGCCTGCGTGGACTGGGGCGAGGAGTCCGCCGAGGACACGGTGAAGGGCTCACCGCTGGGGCCGGCCAGGGCCTGGCGCTGGAGCGCCGCCAGGCGGCTGTTGCCGGTGGCGGCCAGGTCGAGCAGCTCTCCGAGCTCGGAGCGGTCGAAGGGGGCGTGCTCGGCGGTGCCCTGAACCTCGATGAAGCGTCCGTCCCCGGTCTGGACGACGTTCATGTCGGTCTGGGCGCGCACGTCCTCCTCATAGGGCAGGTCGAGGCAGGGGACGCCGTCGATGATCCCCACCGAGATGGCCGACAGGGAGTCGGAGAGTACCGGCTTGCCGGGGCGGGCCTTGACGAGGCCGCGCTGAGTGCCCCAGGCGACGGCGTCGGCCAGGGCCACGTAGGCGCCGGTGATCGCCGCGGTGCGGGTACCGCCGTCGGCCTGCAGCACGTCACAGTCCAGGGCGATCGTGTTCTCACCCAGTGCGGCGACGTCGATGATGCCGCGCAGGCTGCGGCCGATGAGGCGAGAGATCTCGTGGGTGCGGCCACCGACCTTGCCCCGCACGGACTCCCGGCCGGAGCGCTCCGAGCCGGCCCGGGGGAGCATGGCGTACTCGGCGGTCACCCAGCCCTCGCCACTGCCCTTGCGCCAGCGCGGGACGCCCTCGGTGAAGGAGGCGGCGCACAGGACCCGGGTGCGTCCGAAGGTCACCAGGACCGATCCCTCGGCGTGGTCGAGCCAGTGGCGGGTCATGGTCACGGGGCGCAGCTCGTCGACGGCGCGGCCGTCCTTGCGGGTGAAGGGGACAGTTGTCATGGGCTCAGGCTACCCGGCGGCCATCCGGTCTCGGGGCGCCTCAGCACCGCGGGATGCCCAATGTCTGTAGTCCGCGACGGCGGTCAGGCGGTAGCGTTCTTCGCGATGCCTGCTTCCGGCCGGGAGCTGACGGAGACACAGAGGAGAACACCTATGACCTATGTCAACATCACCGCACTGACCTTCCCCGAGGGCGCCCAGGCCGAGATCGAGAAGCGCTTCGCCGCACGGAAGCGAGGCGTTGACGCCTCGCAGGGCTTCCAGGGCTTCGAGCTGCTGCGCCCGCTGGTCGGGGAGGACCGCTACTTCGTGGTGACGCGGTGGGACAGGCGCGAGGACTACGAGCGCTGGAGTGCGGCGCGGCCCGCCGGTGGGCACGAGGACGACAAGCGCCGGGGCATGAGCGTGGAGGTCCTCGGCTTCGAGGTCGTCCAGCACGAGGAGTGACTCAGGACGTCGCCGGGCGTAAGTGCGGTAATGGGGAGGGAACCGATCACTGCACTTACGCCCGGCGACTCCGCCTCCCGAGACGCAAGGCGGGAATCAGCTCTTCGGGTGAATTCCTGGTCGGATATGGCCCCTCACCATCGTGAGGTCACTAGGGTGGGGTGCGTATCCGTCGTACCGATGAGGAGTAAGGAGACGAGCCACGTGGGAGTCGATACCGGACGAGTTCGTCAGATGAGCGAGCAGCTGCGCAGCACCGGGATGCTCGTTATTCCGGAGTCCCCGATGCGTCTCTGGGGAAGCCTTCTGGGCTGCGTCGGCTTCACCGCGCTGGGGGTCTGGATCATTCTGATCGCGAATCAGTCGAGCTCCCCGCTCCTCTACATGCTCGCTGGCATCGCCTGTATCGGTTTCTTCGGTGTCATCGGTATCCCCGGCATGATGAGGAAGATCATCCTCCGCAGTCGGCTGGTGGTGACGCCTGAGGGGCTGCGTCTGGAACGGCGCAACATCGTCAATGAGTCGGCACGCTGGGCGGATATCGCCGAGTTCTTCGGGCAGGAAGTCACTCCCGACAGTGGCACACAAGCACAGCTGGTGATCGGCTACACCCTGACGCCGTTGGGACAGCAGATGCGCCGTCAGGACCCGACCACAGCCCAGCTGAGCCAGCAGATCAATGAGGTTGCCGACCGTGGGATGGGCAAGGAGGAGCGCGTCTACCTTCCTGGCACCTTGGAGGGCAGTAAGGAGGACCTGCTGGTCTTGCTTCAACAGGCGCACCAGTTCTACGGCGCACCGGGTGGCGTCTAGTCCCCTCGGTGACTCAGGGAGCCGGGGAGGGGGCCGTGACGAAGACCGACGCCGGTACCCCGCACCGGGAGTAGACGAGCTGGCAGGCGTGGCAGGGGCCGAAGGCCTTGGTCGGGGTCTGGATCTTCACCCGGGTGACAGTCTCGGGGAGGCGATCGACGCCGAACTCGGCGGCGCTCTGCTCGAGCATCTTGTAGGCGGTATCGACCTGGTAGGACCACCGCCCGAAGGAGCCGCCGCCGCGGATGGCGTGGTCGAGCCAGGCCTCGTACCAGGAGATGAAGCTCGGGGCCACGCGGGTGAAACCGTCGTCGCAGGCCCGTGAGTCCAGCCAGACGCTGCCGTCGTAGGGGCTCATGCGCCACTCGGCGCCGCAACCGGCGTCGGCCAGGTGGATGCCTCCGTCATCGGCCGGGTAGATGTCCAGCCCATAGCCGGGGCCGGCGCCCGATCCCGCGATGGTGCTGAGGAACCAGCGCAGGTCCTCCGGCAGCGAGAGTCCCGCAGGCAGGTTCGGCGGCCCCAGCCTCATGCCGTGGTGGCGGCTGCCGAGCCAGCCGGCTTCGCTGCCGGGATCATAGGAGGTCGCGGCGATGAGGTTGAGGGTGTGCTGGAGCCCGTCCCTGGTCAGGGGTGGTGCAGGTTCCAAGGGCGTGAGTACCGACCACTCCCGGAGCATACGGTGGCCACCGGGCTCGGGCGGGATCGCGTCCAGGACGCTGCGTCCCGCGGGCCAGTCGGCGCCGGCGAGCTTGAGTTCGGTAATCGAGTGGGGGCCGATGCCCGCATAGCAGCCCAGTGCCACCACCTCATCGGAGCGAGTGGCGGGAATCAAGGGGCTGGCAAGTACCCGGTCGGTCAGGGCACGGGGGCCACCCAGCCGCCGGCGGTAGGCCTCCACCTCCTCAATCGGCATGTTCATGCTGCGGTCGAGATGCCCGGTGGCCACCCGGTAGCGTCTGCCTCCCACCGTGGCCTCGAACTGCTCGATGTCGGGATTGTCAGAATCAATGAGGTCCGGGCGGCCGATTCCGGTCAGCAGGGCAGGGCCGAAGGCACAGGCCCAGTTGCAGCCGGCAGTGACCACCGACGCCAGCTGGCTGGAGCCGTAGCCGCTGGCCGTGACCAGGACCGGTCTGCCCCCGAAGGCGCCTCCGCTGATCTGAAGGAAGAGGAACGCGCCGTATGGCTCGCGGTCCTGAATCTCGTCAATGAAGCAGTCGATGGTGGGCAGGCCCTCGCCCAGCCGGACCGTCTGGGTACCGTCGATGGTCTCGGTCGTGGCGCCTCGGAAGTGCCTGGCGATCGTCTGCGCCAGCACGACGTCGAATGCGGGGGTGCCTGAATCGAAGGAGTTCTCTTTCATCGATGCCTCGGAACAAGTCGATGGAAACGGCAGGTGTCGGAGCATGCGAAAGAGTTAGGGCCTCCTGTCAGAATTTGGGGACCCTCTTGGTGCTGGAAAC
Source organism: Actinomyces sp. HMSC08A09 (assembly GCF_001807465.1). Taxonomy (NCBI): domain Bacteria; kingdom Bacillati; phylum Actinomycetota; class Actinomycetes; order Actinomycetales; family Actinomycetaceae; genus Actinomyces; species Actinomyces sp. HMSC08A09. The sequence continues at coordinate 83,477 of NZ_KV789074.1, forward strand.
TGAAATCTGTACGCGAGAAGGGACTCGAACCCTCACGCCCGAAGGCACCAGGACCTAAACCTGGGGCGTCTACCAATTCCGCCACTCGCGCTGTGCGGCGCCTACTCTACCGACCCGGGTCCCGGATAGCAGAATGCGGCGACCGCTGTTGTGCTCGTATCAGTCCGCTCAGTCCATGCCCAGTGCGGCGCGCAGCCGCTTGACGTGACCGGTGGCTCGCACGTTGTACTGGGCCAGCGTCACGGTCCCGTCGGGGGCCACCACCACGGTCGAGCGGATGACGCCGGTGTAGACCCTGCCGTAGTTCTTTTTCTCGCCCCACACGCCCCAGGCCTCCATGACGGCGTGGTCAGCGTCCGACAGCAAGGGGAAGGTCAGGTCGTGGCGGTCGGAGAACTTGGCTTGCGCGCTTTCCGGGTCGGGGGAGACGCCGACGACGGCATAGCCGGCCGCCTCGAGTGCTTCCAAGGAGTCCCTGAAGTCGCACGCCTCCTTGGTGCATCCCGGAGTGCTGGCCTTGGGGTAGAAGTAGACGATGACGCCTTTGTCCGTGCTGGCGCAAAGGTCGCCAAGGGTCACGGTGCGGCCGTTCTGGTCGGGCAGGGCGAACTCCGGGGCTCGGTCACCGGCGGCGAGCTGGGTCATGGGTCCTCCTCGGGCTCCTGGGCGGATGCGTTTATCCTCGCATCGCCTCCGGTGCCTGTGGCAGTGGATTCGGGGACTTACTTTCGTGATCTGGCAAACGTTCAGGACGTCAGTCGCCCGGGACCCGTGACCCGGCTCCGGGTGGAGCCGGCCGGTCAGGCGGCCTGGGCGAGCGTTCGCCGCGAGGCCTGCTGCGCCGCCTCCAGGCGCTCCAGCGCCCGCTCGAGGCGCGAGGGGGAGGCGGTTGCCCCCAGAGAGGCGAGCTCCGCGCGGGCGGCGAAGAGCTCCCTGATGGCGGCCTCGTCGGCCAGGGCGTCAGTGGCTTCCGGCCCGGTGGCCGGAGTCGTCATGCTGGTCATGGTGTGGATGTTGCGTGTCATACGTATCTCCTCATCTTCCTTCAACGTCGTCGGCCCAATGGGGCCTGGGGTCGCAGCACGTGCCGAAGCGGGGACGTACCTGCCGAGCCGGCGTGCGCGGGTCAAGACTCCTGGCGCAGCGGCCGGTTGCGCCGCTGCAGACAGTGGTCACGAGGGCGTAGGAACCGATGAAACGGTGGCGTCCTGAGAATTTCTCAGTGCGGAGGCGGTTGTCTACGACCGCCGTCATGCGCCTCTGCTGTGCCTTCGGGATCATCCCGGGCGAAGCGCGTGCCCTTCGTGGTACACCGCCAGGGACTTGAACCCTGAACCCGCTGATTAAGAGTCAGCTGCTCTGCCAATTGAGCTAGCGGTGCTCGGTCAGTTGTGACCAGCTCTTCCGGCCCCGAGGGCTGGAAGGCTCGTACACCGCCAGGGACTTGAACCCTGAACCCGCTGATTAAGAGTCAGCTGCTCTGCCAATTGAGCTAGCGGTGCTTTCACCACAGCGATGTCATTCGACGTGGCTCGCTGGGCGACGGAGGAATACTTTACGGATGGAGGAGGGCTTCGTCCAGTCAGGATCCGTGAAACCAGGCGATTGTGCGGCAAGTCTCAAGGATGCGGTGGGGTTGGGGGCCGCCTTGCCGCTGCGTGCTGCCCGGTGTCCCCGTTCAGTGCGATGAATGGCCCTCGCGGCCTTGCCTGCGACGGCGCACGTCGGCGGCACGGGCGCGGTCGCGTTTCGACATCGCACTGGTCGAGGAGGACCCCCTCGACGGCGCTGCCTTCGATGCGCCAGCGCCAGTCCGCCCGCTGCGGCGATGGCCGCTCCGCCCGGCGGAAGTGCGCTTGGCGTCGTCGTCCTGCTCGATGCGGCCGGTGCGAGACCACTGGTGGTACTGCTTCAGCGTGGCCGCCTGCTCCTCGGTGAGACGGTGCCACAGGGGCAGGTCGAGCTTCTTTCGGTCGCGCACCCGGGTGCCGAGGGTCCAGCCCGCCAACATGACCAGTGCGACCACCATGCCGCCCCACATGCTGCTGCGGCCAGCGCGGGCGCCGGTGAGTATCGAGACGGTTCCCCCGAGCAGGCCCGCGGCAAGAATGGTCACGACGACGATGGCGGCCATGGATGCCCAGTAGCGCTGCGCGGCGGTGATGCGCGGCTTGCGGGATTGAGAAGTCACCTCGGCATTGTGACACCCTCGCACACGCGGGCTGAGCAGTGTGCGGGTGTCGAAAGGTTGCGGAACGGAGACCTGCTGGTCGCCCCAACCGGTAGGTAGTCATGTTCGCTGGTGCGGGCGCGGTTCAGTGTCACATGTCGGTGGCTCTCGCCGCGGTGCTGCGCGCGGTAGCGTGGGCCGCATGAGCGACCCGATCGTGACGCTGGCGACCTGCGCCGACTTCCCTCACCTTGATGACGATGACCGTGGCCTGCCGGATGCCCTGCGTGCGCGTGGCATCGAGCCGCGGGTTGCCGTATGGGACGACCCCGACGTCGACTGGAGCCAGTCCGGCACGGTCGTGCTGCGCAGCGTGCGCGACTACGCCACCAAGGGCAACTACTCCCGGTTCCTCCAGTGGGCCCGGTCAGTGCCCAGGCTCGCCAACCACCCCGACGTCGTCACCTGGAACTCGGACAAGCACTACCTCACCCGGCTCAGCGAGTGGGGGGTCCCCATGATCCCGACGATGTGGTTGGAGCCCGAGGCTGGATACTCCAAGCACCAGGTTCACACCCGCTTCCCGGCCCATGGTGACTTCGTCGTCAAGCCGGCCGTCTCCTCGGGTGGGCGCGGCACCGGGCGATACACCGCCACCGACGCCGCCTCCCGGTCTGCGGCAATCAATGACGCCATGCACCACCTGCGCCGCGGGCGCACCGTCATGGTCCAGCGCTACCTCGAGGAGGTTGACCGTAAGGGCGAGGTCTCCCTGGTCTACTTCAACGGCGTGCTGTCCCACGCGGTGGAGAAGGCCCCGATGCTTCACCCCTCCTTCAAGTCCACCGACGAGATCCACGAGGAGATCGTCACGGCGCGCGAGCCCAGTGAGCAGGAGTGGCTCTGGGGTGAGCGGGTGCGCAAGGCCATCCACACGCTGATTAAGGAGGTCTCCGGTCGCGACATCCAGCTCCTGTTCAACCGTGTCGACGTCGTCGGGGACGGTCAGGGCGGTTTCTACCTCATGGAGGTCTCGCTGATCGATGCGGGCCTCTACCTCGGGGCGGCACCGGAGGCGCTGGACAACTTCGCCGACGCCATCGCTCAGCGCATCTTCTGGTGACCTCGTGGGCGCGGGCGTCCCGAGGTCCCCGGATGTGGTAGATAGGTGCCATGCGCACGCTGCTCAACATCATCTGGGTCGTCTTCGGCGGGTTCTGGCTCTTCCTCAGCTACCTCTTCTTCGGAGTGATCGCCTGCCTGCTCATCGTCACGATTCCAGCGGGCGTCGCCTCCTTCCGTATCGCCGCCTACGTCCTGTGGCCCTTCGGGCGTGAGGTGGTTCCGGCCCCCGGGGCCGGCGCCATGAGCGGGATCAGCAACATCATCTGGTTCCTCGTCGCCGGGCTCTGGCTGGCCATCGGCCACCTCACCACCGCCGTAGCGCAGGCCATCACCATCATCGGGATCCCGCTGGCCGTGGCCAACATCAAGCTCATCCCCGTCACCTGCTTCCCCTTCGGCAAGCAGATCATCGAGACCCGTTAAGGGTCTTCGGGCGACAGTCCCGTCGGCGGGGGCTCGGTGATGTGCAACCGGGTCCATGCCTGAGACGCTACCGGTACCGTCTCTAGCCATTCGATACCGTGTCGCAATGCGAACGTCCTCGGTACCCGCCACGTCCTTCGAGCGAGAGCCGGTCCGGCTGTCTGATCTGCTGGCCCGAGGTCCGGTCGTCGTCGACGGAGCGATGGGGACCGAGCTCGACGCCCGCGGGGTCGACACCCGCAACGCGCTGTGGTCGGCGCGTGCGCTCACCATGGCGCCCGACGTCGTGCGCGAGGTGCACTCCGACTACCTTGATGCGGGGGCTCGCGTCATCACCACCAACACCTACCAGGCCACGCTCCCGGCGCTGGTCCGTTCCGGGGAGGATGCTGCCGGCGCCAGGCGGGTCATCGCAGCCGGTGCCCGCCTGGCCAAGGAGGCGGCCCGCCAGTTCAGCAAGGAGCACCCCGAGGAGCCGGTGCTCGTCGCCGGAGGGCTCGGGCCGTATGGGGCCTATCTGGCTGATGGCAGCGAGTACACCGGTGCCTACGGCATCGACATCCTTGAGGACCCCGGTTTCCAGGAGGTTCACCTGCCGCGCATCGAGGTGCTGGCGGGGGAGGGGATCGACCTGTTTGCCCTGGAGACGCTTCCGCGTCTGGATGAGGCTCGGGCGCTCGCCTCCATGGTCAAGGGCCTCGCCCCTCAGGCCGAGTGCTGGGTCTCCTTCCAGGTGCGCACCGACGGCGCCACTCTTGCCGACGGTACGCCGCTGGCCGAGGCGGCGGCATGGGCGGCGCAGGAGGAGATAGTCGTCGCGGTCGGCATCAACTGTGTGGCCCCGGGCGTCGTCGCCCGCGCGCTTCCGGTACTGCGTGCGGCGACTGGCAAGCCGCTGGTGGCCTACCCCAATGCGGGCGATCTCTACGACCCGGCGACCAAGACCTGGCAGTCCACAGGTGACGGGGCTGGAATCCCGGAGCTGGCGACGTCGTGGATCGACGCCGGGGTCCGGCTCGTCGGCGGCTGTTGCCGCACCCGGCCGGCCCAGATCCGCCAGCTCGCCCGCGCGGTCTGCCCGTAACCGAGAGTCCTTCGACCTCGCCGCTCCGGTGAATCAGCCCGGTAACCGACTTGCCCGCCATTACTCTAGTGCTAGAGTAATGGCATGTCCTCCGACGCCGACATCGTTCTCCTCTCGCTCCTTGCCGAGCAACCGCGCCATGGCTACGACCTCGATCGGGTCATTGAGCAGCGCGGCTACCGTCAGTGGACCTCCTTGGCCTTCTCCTCCGTCTACTACCTCCTCAAGCGACTGTCGGAGCGGGGGCTCCTCGAGCCCGACCAGAGCTCTCAGGGACGGCGCACCGTCTTCCGCGTGACCGAGGCCGGGCGCCGCGAGCTGAGACAGGCCGCCGGTGAACGTGTCCTCGCCCCGGCCCCGCCCAGTGCCGGTGTGCTCCCGGCGCTCAACGCCTACCCCCGGCTCGACGATCCTGCGCTCGCGGCCCTCCTCGCGCGTCGCGCCGAGGCGCTCCTCGGCAGGCTCGATGAGCTGCGCGCCCTGCGTGCCCAGGTCGACGAGGAGCACGCCCTGGCCATCTTCGACTATGAGATCCTGCGCCAGGAAGCGGATCTCGCCTGGACCCGATCCCTTCTCAAGAAAGCAGACAGTGATGAGGACTGACATCAAGAAGGACCGCAAGGACCTGTACCTGCCGGGGCGAGCCGACTTCACGGAGGTGGACGTACCGGCCATGACCTACCTGGCCATCGACGGCCACGGCGACCCCAACACCTCACCGGCCTACGCCACCGCGATCCAGGCGCTCTACGCGGGCGCCTACGCGATCCGCGCCGTGCTGAAGAAACGAACCGGCGATGACTTCGTCGTCGGCCCCCTGGAGGGACTGTGGACGAGCGCCGACAATGCGGCCTTCGTCGCCGGTGACAAGGGGGAGTGGGACTGGACCATGATGATCCCCCTGCCCGAGGCGGTCTCCTCGCAGGACATCGCCGAGGGGCTGGCGCAGGCGGCGCGCAAGAAGCCGGAGCTGCCCGTCTCCGCTCTCAAGGAGCGCTCCCTGAACGAGGGCAGGTCGCTGCAGATCCTCCACGTGGGCACCTACGACGACGAGGCCCCCACTCTGGCGCGTCTGCACGACGAGATCATGCCACGCCTCGGCCTCACCTGGAACGGGCCCCACCACGAGATCTACCTCAGCGACCCCAGGCGCGTGGCACCGGAGAGGATGAAAACCGTCCTGCGCCAGCCGGTGAGGCCCGTCGCGGAGGCCAGCGAGGCGGGCTAACCCTGCTGCGGGCCCACGGACAGAAGGTGGACGACCGCGCGTCCCTCCCGGTCGCACTCAGCCAGATCCACCAGGGCTGTCAGCCGCCAGTCGTGATCGCCGTCGGGGTCCTCCAGGACCTGCGTGGCCAGCCACACCTGCTTGCCGGAGGCCTCCAGGGCCTCGCGCAGGCGCTCACTGACCCCGGCGGCCGCCAGGGCCGTCTCATCGGGGGCCTCGTCGAGCGGCGCCAGTGAGATCGCCCGAGCCGAGGTGTCGGTGCCGATCCAGTCGTACTCGTCCCAGTAACGGCCCAGCACCTCGTCCCAGCGGTCCTCGCCCCAGCCGGAGGAGGCGTCCAGACGGCCCAGGGCCTCGACGTCGTCGCGCGCCATGAGCTCCACGCGCCGGAACATCTCCCGGCGCACCGCCACCCGGAAGGCGTGACGGTTGCGAGTGAAGGCCACCGTCCCGTCCTCGTCCGCGCCGAAGGCCCGCTCCACCCCGGATGAGTCGTCCGCGCCGGGACGGTCGCCCTCCAGCAGGCCGGCGGCCTCGCCGGCCTTGCCTGCCTGCGCCTGACCGAGCGCCTCCCACTCATCGAGCAGGGAGGAGTCGACGGCGCGCACGAGCGCCCCCAGCCAGTCGATGAGCTCGACCACCTCAGGAGTGCGGTGCTCCTCGGGCACGACCTGGCGCAGCGCCCGGTAGGCGTCGGTCAGGTAGCGCAGCACCACGCCCTCGCTGCGGCCCAGCTCGTAGCGGGAGATGAGGTCGGAGAAGGTCATCGCGTTCTCCACCATCTCGCGCACCACCGACTTGGGTGCCAGCTCGTGCTCGGCGATCCACGGGTTGGCCTGCTTGTACATCTCCAGGGCGGGGGAGAGCAGCTCGGCCAGCGGCTGGGGCCAGGTGACCTCCTCCAGGGCGGCCATGCGCTCCTCGTAGTCCATGCCCTCGGCCTTCATCGCGGCGATCGCCTCGCCGCGGGCGGCGCGCTGCTGGGCGTAGAGCAGCGGTCGCGGATCGTCCAGGGTGGCCTCGACGACGCTGACGACGTCGACCGTGTGCTCCGGGGCCTCCACGTTCAGCAGGTCCATGGCCGCTAGGGCGAAGGGCGCCAGGGGCTGGTTGAGGGCGAAGTCGGCCGGCAGGTCCACGGCCAGACGCAACCGGGGGAGCCCATCGGCGGCGGCCTGGGCGCTGGAGACATGCGTGAGGACCCCCGCCGTGCGCAGGGACAGGTAGATCTCCAGGGCGCGTCGCACGTGGCGACGCCGCTGGGCCTCGGGCTCGTGGGCGCGCTCCAGCAGTTCCGCCATCGCCGCCACCGGGTCGCCGGCGCGCTCCATGAGGTTGAGCACCATGGTGGTGGTGACCTGGAACTGGCTGGTCAGTGTCTCCGGGGCTGCGTCGCGCAGCCGCTCGAAGGTCTTGTCCGTCCAGTTGACGCGCCCCTCAGGGGCCTTCTTACGCACGATCTTGCGGCGCTTGCGCTCGTCGTCGCCGGCCTTGGCCAGCGCCTTGGCGTTCTCGATGACGTGCTCGGGGGCCTGGACGGAGACGTAGCCGCGGGTGTCGAAGCCGGCGCGCCCCGCCCTTCCGGCGATCTGGTGGAACTCGCGGGCGGTGAGGTGGCGTTCCTTGGAGCCGTCGAACTTCACCAGGGAGGTCATGACCACTGAGCGGATCGGCACGTTGATCCCCACCCCGAGCGTGTCCGTGCCGCAGATGACGGACAGCAGGCCCTCGCGGGCCAGGCGCTCCACCAGCCGCCGGTAGCGCGGCAGCATGCCCGCATGGTGTACGCCGATCCCGGCGCGCAGCAGCCGCGAGAGCGTGGCCCCGAAACCGCCCCCGAAGCGGAAGTCGCCGAGCGCCTTCACGATTTCGGCCTTACGCGACTTGGACGCCAGATCCACGCTCAGCAGGGAGGTCGCCCGCTCCACCGCCTCCTTCTGGGAGAAGTGGACGACATAGACCGGCGCCTTGTCCTGCCCCACCAGGCGCTGAAGCAGCTCACCGATCGGCTCGACGACGTACTCCATCTCCAACGGAACCGGCCGCACGGCGTCGTCGATGACGGCGACCTCGCGGCCCGTGCGCTCGCGCAGGTCCCGCACGAAGAAGGAGACGTCGCCCAGCGTGGCCGACAGCAGCACCATCTGCGCTTGGGGCAGCTCCAGGAGGGGCACCTGCCAGGCCCAGCCGCGCTGCGGGTCGGCGTAGTAGTGGAACTCGTCCATGATGACGCAGTCCACGTCCATGTCCTCGCCCTCGCGCAGGGACTGGTTGGCCAGGATCTCCGCGGTGCAGCAGATGATCGGGGCGGCGGCGTTGATGGAGGTGTCCCCGGTGACCATGCCGACGTTGTCCGCCCCGAATAGGCGCACCAGCTCGAAGAACTTCTCACTGACCAGGGCCTTGAGGGGGGCCGTGTAGTAGGAGCGGCCCCCACGGGCCAGGGAGGCGGTGTGCGCGGCCAGCGCGATCATCGACTTGCCCGAACCGGTCGGGGTGGCGGCGATGACGTGGCGGTCCTCCAGGATCTCCGACAGCGCCTCATCCTGGTGCGGGTAGAGGGGACGGCCGGTCGTCTCCGCCCAGTTCGAAAAGGCCAGATAGACCTCCTCGGGCTCGGGGACGTGCTCGGGATCGTCAGCCGGAATGAGGGCGTCGAGCATCGCGTTCAGTGCAGGGGCCGTCATGGCGACATGCTCTCATGGAGGTGCCGCGATGGCGGGGCAAGACCCCAGGAGGCAGGCATACAGTGTGAGTGCCCCACACCGGCCGACCGTCGCCGCGCCGGCGTTCACGAACATACCAACAAGTGACATCCGGCTGCTCCCAGGAGGAGACTATGACGCGAACCGTGCCCACCTACCAGCGGACCTACCCCGTCTCACCGGACGGGAACCCGTTCGTCCACAACGACCTCGGCCTCTACACCCAGAACCACCCCGTGCCGCCGGCCGATATTGCCGATCGCAGGGCCTACCTCGTGGGCTCGGGCATCGGTGCCCTGCTGGCCGCGGCCTTCCTCATCCGTGACGGGCGCATGCCGGGGTGCAACATCACCGTCCTGGAGCAGCTCGCCGTCCCCGGAGGCTCATTCGACGGCGCCGGGGACACTGACAAGGGCTTCATTGCCCGCGGGGGCAGGGAGATGGGCCAGCACTTCGAATGCTTCTGGGACATCATGCGTGAGATCCCGGCGCTGGAGATGCCCGAGCCCTACACCGTCCTCGACGAGTTCCGCACGGTTAACGAGAACGACCCCAACATCGACCCCTGCCGGGTGATCCACCACCGCGGGCGTCGTCGGGACACCTACAAGATGGGGCTGAACAAGAAGGGCCAGCGTGCAGTCATCAAGCTGCTGATGGCCAAGGAGGAGGCGACCTACGGCAAGACCATTGAGGACTGGTTCGACGCCGATTTCCTCGCCTCGAACTTCTACACGCTGTTCAAGACCATGTTCGCCTTCCAGCAGTATGAGTCCCTCACCGAGATGAAGCGGTACATGCACCGCTTCCTTCAGTACTTCCCCGGGTTCTCCGATCTGTCCTGCCTGCGCTTCTCCCGTTACAACCAGTTCGAGTCCTTCGTCCTGCCGCTGACCCGGTGGCTGAAGGACAAGGGCGTGGTCTTCCAGTACGACACCTGTGTCGACGACCTGGAGATGATCATCACCTCCGGGCGCAAGGTGGTCACCGGTATTCGTTTCCATCGAACCGACGGGCAGGAGGGAACCATCGACGTCGCCGAGAAGGATCTTGTCCTGGCCACCATCGGCTCGTGCACCGAGTCCACCGGCTACGGCGATATGGACACCGTTCCTCCCTTCCTCACCGACCAGCCCGGAGGCGCCTGGACACTGTGGCGTAACCTCGCGAAGAAGTCAGCGGTCTTCGGCCGCCCTGACGTGTTCTGCTCCGACCCCCACAAGACCGTGTGGGAATCCGCCTCCTTCAGCTTCATCGGGGCCGACCACCCCTTCCTGAAGAGGATCCATGAGCTCACCGGCAACGATCCCCTGTCGGGCCGCACGGTCACCGGAGGCATCATCACCGCGGAGGACTCAGGCTGGTGCCTGTCACTGACCATGAATCGTCAGCCCCAGTTCCGGGCTCAACCGAAGGACTGGGGCGTGGCCTGGGCCTACGGTCTCTATCCGCACGCCCTGGGAAACTGCGTGCGTAAGCCGATGATCGAGTGCACCGGTGAGGAGGTCCTGAAGGAGTACTGCTACCACTTCGGCCTGATCGGTCAGTTCGAGGAGATCAAGAGGCGCACCAAGGTTCGCCTGGCGACGATGCCCTACATCACCTCCTTCTTCATGCCTCGACGTGCTGGGGACAGGCCCGAGGTGATTCCGGATGGCTGTGTCAATCTCGGTCTTCTCGGGCAGTTCGTTGAGACGCCCGATGACTGCGTCTTCACAACCGAGGGATCGGCACGCACGGCGATGATGGCCGTCTACGGGCTGCTCGACCTCGACCGAGACGTTCCTCCGATCTGGCCCGCTCAGTACGACGTCCGTGCACTGCTGGCGGCTGCGAAAACGATGAATGACGGCAAGCTCCCCGGCGAGAAGGTCCTGAACCGGTTCCTGCGAGGCACGTACTACGAAGACATCCTTCCCTGATCGGGCCGGGCGGGGACGGCTCGGCAGGACGGCGGTCAAGGGCTCGCTATGACGACGAGGGCGATTCATGAGAGCATGCGGGCCGTCCCCACCTGTCGCGACACCGTGAAAGGCTGAATCTCCCATGGATGCCCTCGCCGCTCAGCTCGAGGCCGTCTCGGACTGGATCACGCTCCACATCACCATGTGGGTGCTCGTCGGTACCGGGATCCTGCTGACCATCCGCACCGGCTTCGTGCAGCTCCGCCGTCTGCCGGACATGTTCCGCCAGGTGGCCGGGTCGCGTTCCGGGGCTCAGGGAGGCATCTCCTCCTTCCAGGCCTTCACGATCTCCCTGGCCGCCCGCGTGGGCATCGGCAATGTCTTCGGAGTGGCCGCCGCCCTCATCCTGGGAGGCCCCGGTGCGATCTTCTGGATGTGGGTGGTCGCCCTGGTCGGGATGGCCACCGCCTTCTTCGAGGCGACCCTGGCCCAGATGTTCAAGGTCCGCCACACCGACGGCTCCTTCCGCGGCGGGCCCGCCTACTACATGGCGCGCGGGATGCGCAGCCGCCCCCTGGGAATCGCCTTCGCGGGACTGACGATCTTCACCTGCGGCTTCTCCATCATCATGGTCCAGTCCAACGCCGTCGCCGGGGTCATCGGCCCGGACTCCCCGCTGCACCTGCCCCCGAGCGCCGCCGCCGCGGTGCTGGTGGGGCTGTCCGCCCTGGTCATCCTGGGCGGAGTGCGCCGGGTCGCCCGCGTCACCGAGTGGATGGCGCCCATCATGGCCCTGGTCTACGTGGTCATGGCCGTTGTCATCGTCGCCCTCCACATCACCCAGCTCCCGGGGATTATGGTCACGATCATCTCCTCGGCCTTCGGTCCGGTGCCCTTCGCCGGAGGGGTGACCGGCGGCATCATCGCCGCCCTGACCAACGGGACCCGCCGCGGCCTGTTCTCCAATGAGGCCGGACAGGGCACCGCCCCCTTCGCCGCCGCCACCGCCACCGTGGCCCACCCCGTCCAGCAGGGGCTCATCCAGTCCCTCGGAGTGTTCGTCGACACCATCATCGTGTGCACCGCGACCGCCTTCATCATCCTGGTCTCCGGCGTCTACAGCCCCGCCCTCGTCCAGGCCGGCACGCTGACCCCCAAGGCTGCGGGCACCTTGACCTCCGACGCCGTCGCCGCCACCCTCGGCAGCTGGACGGCCGTCCCCATGGCCATCGTCATCTTCGTCCTGGCCTTCTCCTCCATCATCGCCGCGGCCACCTACTCCGAGGTCTCCATGACCTTCATCTCCGAGCGGCCCGAGTGGCGGTGGCTGCCCCGGCTCGTCTCGGTGGTCTCCACCGGGCTGGGGGCGCTCGCCTCTCTGACCGTCGTGTGGAACACCGTCGACATCACCATGGCCGTCATGACCCTGACCAACCTGGTTGCCCTCATCTGGCTCGCCCGCTGGGGAGTGGGGGCGCTCAGGGACTGGGACGCCCAGCGCGCGGCGGGACGAGTCGCGCCCCTGTTCAGCGGCGTGGGCAACCCCTACCTGCCCGGTGACCTCCCCGGTGACGTCTGGACCGGCGAGAGGACCCACCTGGCCGAGGCGGACAGCACCGCCGACGACGGCGTTCCCGCAGCCACCCCGGCCAGCAGCCAGCCCGCCGCCTCGACAGGAGCCGACGCATGAACCTCACCAGTATCGAGAACCTGCTCAACTCCGTCGACGACTTCTTCTACACCTATCTTCTGACCGCCCTGCTCATCCTGGCCGGCATCTACCTGACCGCACGTAGCCGTCTGGTTCAGCTGCGCCACTTCGGCACCATGGTCAACTCGCTGTCCGGGTCCCGATCCGGTGCGCAGGGCGGCATCTCCTCCTTCCAGGCCTTCGCCGTGGGCCTGGCCGCGCGCGTCGGCATCGGCAACATCGCCGGAGTCGCCCTGGCCATTGTGGCCGGCGGCCCCGGTGCTCTGCTCTGGATGTGGGTCGTCGCCCTCATCGGCATGGCCACCAGCTTCGTGGAGTCCACGCTCGCCCAGATCTTCAAGGAGCGCGGCCGGGACTTCACCTTCCGCGGGGGCCCGGCCTACTACATCAAGAACGGTCTGGGCTCGCCCCTGTGGGGCAAGATCTTCGCCGCCATCTGCATCGTCTCAGTCGGCGTGACGGTGGTCATGGTGCAGACGAACTCACTGGCCCAGGTCATCACCGCCACCGTTCCCAGCGTCTCGGCCTGGATGGTCGGGGTCTTCCTCGTCCTGCTGACTGCCCCCGTGGTCCTGGGCGGGGTCCGGCTCGTGGCCCGCGTCGCGGAGTGGCTGGCCCCCATCATGGCGCTGGCCTATGTGCTCATGGCCTTGGTGGTCATCATCCTCAACATTGGCAGGCTCCCGGAGGTCCTGGGGAGCGTCTTCGAAGGGGCCTTCGGTCTCAACCAGGCCCTATTCGGCACCGCCGGAGGAGTCCTCGCGGCGCTGCTCAACGGCGTGCGCCGCGGGCTGTTCTCCAACGAGGCCGGGCTCGGCACCGTCCCCAATGCCGCCGGCACCGCGACCGTCGCCCACCCTGTGCGACAGGGCCTCATCCAGTCCTTCGGCGTCTTCGTCGACACGATCCTCGTGTGCACGGCCACCGGCCTGCTCATCCTCCTGACCACCGAGACCTATCACCCCGGCGACGGCTCCCTGGTCGGAGCGATCCTCACCCAGCAGGCCGTTGCCGAGCACCTGGGTGCCTGGACCACCTGGCCCATGGTGGTGCTCATCTTCGTCCTGGTCTTCTCCACGGTGCTCGGCTGTTACTCCTACGCCCAGGTCAACGTCAACTTCCTGGGCGGAGAGCGCCGGTCCGAGCAGATCTTCGGGATCGTCCTGACCGCTGCGGCCTTCGGCGGCACCGTCCTGACCCTGCCCGTCGTCTGGGCCCTGTCCGACATCGCCCTGGGGCTCCTGGGCGTGCTCAACCTCGTCGTCATCATCCGGCTGGCCCCCTGGGTCATTGGAGCTCTGCGGGACTTCGAGTCCCAGCGTGCCCGGGGCATCACCGAGCCCGCCTTCGTGGGCCACGGCAACTCCCTCCTGCCCGGAGACGTGGTCCCCGGCATCTGGGAGCCCGACGACGTGGTGAAGCGGGGCTGATTCTCATGGCACCTCTGGGGCGCATCTCATGGATGGGCCAGGTCGATGCCGTCCTGGCCTCCGTCTCCGACATGCTCTACTCCTGGGGCCTCATGTGGCTCCTCATCGGGGCGGGCGTCTTCTTCACCGTCAGGACTCGGGGCGTCCAGGTGCGGCACACCGACGCGATCGCCGCCTCAGTGATCGGCTCCCGCGACGGCAGCCACGGCGGCATCACCTCCTTCCAGGCCTTCGCCGTCGGACTGGCCTGCCGGGTGGGGACCGGCAATATCGTCGGGGTCGCCTTGGCGCTCATCCTGGGCGGGCCCGGAGCCGTGCTGTGGATGTGGCTCGTGGCGATTCTTGGAACCGCCACCGCCTTCAGCGAGGCCACGCTCGCCCAGCTGTTCAAGGTGCGTCGCCCCGACGGCACCTTCCGCGGTGGTCCCGCCTACTACATCTCGCGAGGACTGGGGCTGCCGATCCTGGGCGGGGTGTTCGCCGTCGTCTTCCTCATCGCCAACGGCCTGGTCATGCCCATGGTGCAGGCCAACGCCATCACCGCCTCCCTGCAGGGGGCCGGAGGGCTCTCACCGAGTCTGGGAGCCGTCCTCGTCGTGGCCCTGACCGCGCCGGTCCTCCTGGGAGGCCTGCGCGCCATGGCCCGCGTGGCGGAGTACCTGGCCCCGTTCATGGCGCTGGCCTACCTGGTGCTGGTTCTGGCCATCCTCCTGACCCACCCCGTCCAGGCCCTCGAGGCGGTGCGCTCCATCATCGAGGGCGCCTTCGGCCTGCGCCAGGGGCTGGGCGGCCTGGCCGGCGGGGTGACCGCCGCGCTGCTCAACGGCGTGCGCCGCGGCCTGTTCTCCAATGAGGCGGGACTCGGAGGGGCCGCCTGCGCCGCGGGCTCGGCCACCGTGAGCCACCCCGTCCAGCAGGGATTCATCCAGGCCTTCGGGGTCGTGGTGGACACCCTGTTCGTCTGCACCGCGACGGCGCTGGCGATCCTGGTCGCCGGTGCGGACGTCCTCCAGCCCGGGGCGAGCGCCAAGGAGAGTGCGGGAACCCTGACCCAGGACGCCATCGCCCACCTCGTGGGGGAGTGGAGCCGCTGGCCCATGGCGCTGCTCGTCGTCGTCCTGGCCTACACCACCATCATCGGGGCCTTCTCCTACGCCCAGGTCTGCCTCGACTACCTCACCGATCGTCCCTGGGTCGCGCGTGCGCTGCAGATCGGCGCCGTCATCTGCGCCGGCATCGGCAGCGTGCAGCAGCTGACCACCGTGTGGACCCTCGCGGACGTGCTCCTGGGGCTGGGCGCCATCATCAACCTCGTGGCGCTGGTGCTCCTGAGCCGATGGGTCGTCGGAGCGCTCAGGGACTGGGAGGCCAGGCGGGGCACGTCAACGGCGGAGGGTGACAAGTCGGTCTTCCGCAGGGACTCCGAGTACCTTCCGGCGCCTCTGCCGGAAGGCGCCTGGGAGGGGGCAGGTGACTGGTAGATGGGCGGTGTCGCGCACAACGCACCACGCGCCTCGCGCACGTGCGGCAGCGATGCCACAGGGCCGTCACCGAATCGAAACACTGTATCCGTAGCCTTCGCGAATACGGTGCCCTCCCTTCCGAAGGAGGGGGACGTGGGCAGGACGTGTATCCCGGACCGCTCCCGTGCTGGTTCGCGCGCCCGACGCCCACCTCGCCCGCGCCGTCGTCCCACCCCTACGGAGGATCTCACGTGCAACCGGTTCTGGCTTCCCTGACCAGTGCGGCATCCAGCGCAGGCAACAGCTGGACCGCATCCTTGGAACGCTTCTTCAACGATGGCGCCAAGATCCTCGATGACGCCGCCGGGTACCTGTTCCTCTACCTGCTCGCCTGGCTGCTCGTGCTGGGAGGCCTGTACTTCACCGTGCGGACCGGATTCGTGCAGCTGCGGCTCTTCCCCTACATGGTGCGGGCCATCACCTCCTCCCGTGACAGCAAGGAGGGCGGGATCTCCTCCTTCCAGGCCTTCGCCGTCGGGCTGGCCTCCCGCGTGGGCACCGGCAACATCGTGGGTGTGGCCATCGCCATCACCATGGGTGGCCCCGGTGCCGTGTTCTGGATGTGGATCGTGGCGCTGGTGGGTATGGCCACCGGATTCATCGAGGCCACCCTCGCCCAGCTCTACAAGGTCACCCACCCCGACGGCACCTTCCGCGGCGGCCCGGCCTACTACATCCAGCGCGGCCTGAGCTCCAAGCCCGCCGCCAAGCTCTTCGCCGTCGTCATCACCTTCGTCTTCGGCTTCGCCTACGAGGCCACCCAGGCCAACACCATCGCCGCCACGATGGAGAGCACCTTCCACGTCGAGCCGTGGATGACCGCCGTTGCTCTGGTCGTCATCACCACGCCGATCATCTTCAAGGGCATCAAGTCGGTCGCTGCCGTCTCGGAGTGGCTCGTGCCGATCATGACGGTGGTCTACGCCCTCATCGCCGTGGCCATCCTGGTGCTGCACGTCACCGCGATCCCGGGAGCGATCTTCTCCATCTTCGAGGGCGCCTTCGGAGTCGACCAGGCCTTCGCCGGGACCGCCGGGGGATTCACCGCCGCACTTCTCAACGGCACCCGCCGAGGCCTGTTCTCCAACGAGGCCGGTGAGGGATCGGTCCCCAACATCGCAGCCACCGCCACCGTCCCCCACCCTGTCCAGCAGGGATTCGTGCAGTCCCTGGGCGTCTTCGTCGACACGATCGTGGTCTGCACTGTCACCGCCCTCATCGTCCTGCTCTCCGGGGTCTACGACCCGGTGGCCGCTCAATCCGCCCCAGAGGTTGCCAATGGCGCCGCCAACACCCTGACCTCGGCATCGGTCACCAACGTCCTCGGTGGCTGGGCGCAGTACCTCATGGCCGTCATCATCTTCGTCTTCGCCTACTCCTCGCTCCTGGGTAACTACACCTACGCACAGGTCAACATGGACTACCTCCAGGGCAAGCAGCACAAGCACTACGCCCTGCGGGCCATGATTATCGTGGCCACCGCCGTCGGCTCCCTGTCCACCCTCACCTTCGTGTGGAGCCTGTCCGACCTCGTCATGGGGGCCATGACCGTCATCAACATGGTCTCCATCCTCGCCCTGGGAGGCTGGGCCTTCGGGGCCCTGCGCGACTGGGAGGCCCAGCGCCGCGCCGTCGAGGCCGGTGAGAAGGACGAGATCCGCTTCATCGCCACCGACAACCCCTACCTGCCCGGCACGCTTCCCGGGGACATCTGGGCCGTTGACGGTGCCGCCCACGCCGCCATCACGGAGCGCCGCGCCGCGCTCGAGGAGGCCTCGGGCAGCTGAGCCCAACAGCGCTAGGCTGAGGCCCATGAAGATCGCGCGCTTCTCCACCGGTGACGAGCCCCGCTACGGCATCGTCCAGGGCCTGCCCGAGCATGAGGTCGCCTCGGGCGAGTCCGAGGGGCACCTCCTGGTCCTCAAGGGAGACCCCCTCTACTCCCTGCCCGAGGCCACCGGGGAGGTCGTCGAGCTGGGCGAGGTCCGGCTCCTGTCGCCGGTCATCCCGCGCTCCAAGGTCGTGGGGATCGGGAAGAACTACGGGGGCCACATCGCCGAGATGGGGGAGGACGAGCCGCCGCGCGAACCGGTGGTCTTCCTCAAGCCCAACACCTCCGTCATCGGACCGGACGCTCCCATCGTCCTGCCCGCCTGGAGCGAGGAGGTTCACTACGAGGCCGAGCTCGCCGTCGTCATCAAGACCCTCGCCAAGGACGTCCCCGTGGAGCACGCCGACGACGTCATCCTGGGGTACACGGTCGCCAACGACGTTTCGGCCCGCGACCGCCAGCGCGCCGAGCCGCAGTGGGTGCGGGCCAAGGCCTTCGACACCTCCTGCCCCCTGGGGCCGTGGATCGAGGTCCCCGAGCCCGGCCGCGAGCCGCTCTTCTCACCCGGAGACGCGGTGGTGCGCGCCCGGGTCGACGGCCGCCTCGTCCAGGAGGGGTGCACCGCTGACATGATCCGCTCGATTCCCGAGCTGGTTGCTTACGTATCGACGATCTTCACTCTTCTTCCCGGTGACGTCATTCTCACCGGCACGCCGGCGGGAGTCGGCGAGATCCGAGCCGGTCAGCGCGTCGAGGTCGAGGTCGAGGGCATCGGCTCCTTCTCCAACCCGGTGGTTCGCCGCTGAGTCGACGCGGCCGGCCCCACGGAGCTTAAGTCCTTGTCCCGACGACGACGGGCGGGACTCCCGGGGCGTGCCCTGAGAATCCCGCCCATCGGCGAGTGCTGGTGCTGCTCCTCGGCTGTTGCTGCTCGGTCGTGGGGAGCCGAGGCAGGCTCAGGTGTCCTTGGGTGAGCCGCCTGAGCCCTTCTCGTCGCTCTTCTTGTCGCCGCTCTTGGAGTCCTTGCCCGCACCATCGCCGGATGCGCCCTCATCCATGTCGGCCGGGCCCGGGTCGGTGACGGTCGTGTCCTTCATGAGATCGTCAAGAACAGCGGTGGAGTACTTGTCCTTGGGGCATATGAGAGTCGCGGTGAGCATGGTCGGCCTCTTGATGGTCGAGAATGCCCTGATGAACTCAGTGGCTTGGTATTCCTTGCCGTCCTTGCCGGTGTAGGTCCAGTCCAGCCTCTTGGTCTCAATGGCGTTTCCAGAGGCGTCTTTGACGGAGGTCGAATCATCCTGTGCGGGTTTGAAGCTCACGTGGGTGACACCCTGAGAGAACTTCTGCTGCTCGTTCGCCGCGTGGGTATCTGTGTCCTCGCGGTCAGTGGAGAGCTGTCCGTTGAGGAGGTTCTGCGTTGTCACGAACTGGCATCCGTCGTCGCTGACCAGCTCATTGACTCCTCCGGTATCGCGCTTCGTGTTGGTCCAGCCCGGTGCTGACACGATGATGTGCCAACCGGCTGCTCCTCCATTGACCTCCGTACCCTTCGTACTGCCGGAGTCGGAGGGCTTGTCCGAGGGCTGCGACGAGCTCTTGCCTGATGAGGTGCTGGAGCGTGCGGGGCCGGACTCGTCCTGACATGCAGCGAGAACCGGGATCGCCAGGGCGAGGCTGAGACCGGCGACAAGGGGAAGCCTGAGAGCCGATCGGCGGCGGCTGGTGGAACGTGCCGCGGGATGTGGGGACGGGGACATGAGGCCTCCAAGGAACGATGAGTCGGGAGTCTTCCCGAACGGATTGGAGATGTCATCACCTCTGGTGGGAGCCGCGAGAACTTCCTGGCGGCGACATCATGATCTCACGGGTGCCACGTTAATTCGCCTGTGTGCGCAGAGCGATGGGGCAAGTTCCCCATCCCTCGTAGTCGAGGTCGAATACTCCAGGTGAGGGACCCCCTCATAGTGTCCCCGTGTCCGATGATGAATTCGGGCAGCACATGATCGTCAGCACATATTGACGCAAGAAAAGGAAGTCGTGACCATGAGGACACTGCCTGCTCGGCATAGTGCCGCAGGGGCCTCAGTGCTGGTCATGGCCGCTGGAGCGTTCACGGTGCCGGCGGCGGCCGGCGTGGCCGGGGGACCCCGCCCGAGGGGCCCGACCTGTTCCCTGGGTGGCGTCAGAGGGGACTATCCTGGCCTCATCATGCCTGAACTCAGTGATCACTCATCCGCTTTCCGTCCTGAGCCCACCAGCGCCTCCGGTATCCCGGAGCAAGGCTCATCGTCCGTGCGTGTACGTTTCTGCCCCTCACCCACGGGAACCCCTCACGTGGGCATGGTGCGCACCTGCCTGTTCAACTGGGCATACGCCCGCCACACCGGCGGAACCTTCGTCTTCAGGATCGAGGACACCGACGCCGCCCGTGACTCCGAGGAGTCCTTCGACGCCATCCTGGACTCCCTGACCTGGTTGGGTCTGGACTGGGATGAGGGCGTGGGTAAAGGGGGCCCTCATGAGCCCTACCGCCAGTCCCAGCGCATGGACCTGTACAAGGAGGTGGCCGCCGAGCTGCTGTCGGCGGGCTACCTGTACGAGTCCTTCTCCACCCCCGAGGAGATCGAGGCGCGCCACCGTGAGCGCGGCGAGGACCCCAAGCTCGGTTACGACGGCTTCGATCGTGATCTGACCCAGGAGCAGAAGGACGCCTTCCGTGCCGAGGGTCGCCTGCCCGTCCTGCGGATGCGGATGCCGGACGAGGACATCACCTTCACCGACCTGGTCCGCGGCCCCATCACCTTCAAGGCCGGCAGCGTGCCGGACTACGTCGTCGTGCGCGCGGGCGGTGAGCCGCTCTACACCCTGGTCAACCCCGTTGACGACGCCGCGATGGGCATCACCCACGTTCTGCGTGGTGAGGACCTGCTGTCCTCCACCCCGCGGCAGGTGGTCCTCTACCGGGCCCTCATGGACATCGGTCGGGCTCAGGTCATTCCCGAGTTCGGGCACCTGCCTTACGTCATGGGGGAGGGCAACCGGAAGCTGTCCAAGCGGGACCCCCAGTCCAACCTCCTCATCCACCGCTACCGCGGCATGATCCCCGAGGGTCTCCTCAACTACCTGGCCCTCCTGGGGTGGTCACTGAGCGCGGACCGCGACGTCTTCTCAGCCGCAGAGATGATCGAGGCCTTCGACGTCCATGACGTCAACCCCAACCCGGCCCGCTTCGACCCCAAGAAGTGCGAGGCCATCAACGCCGAGCAGGTGCGTGCGCTGGGGGAGACCGACTTCCGGGACCGGCTGGTGCCCTACCTCGCCGACGCCTACCCCGACCCGACCGGTGAGACCGCTCAGGTGCCACTGGTCTCAGCGGAGGCCTTCGACAAGCTCACGGCGCGCGAGCAGGAGATCCTCAACGCGGCGGCCCCCCTTATTCAGACGCGGATCCAGCTGCTGCGAGAGAGCCGCGACATGCTCGGCTTCCTCTTCGTGTCCGACGACGATCTCGTCGTCGACGACAAGGCTCTGTCCAAGCTCAAGGCATCGGCCGGAGACGTGCTGGATGCGGGCATCAGCGCCCTGGAGGGGCTCAACCCTGAGCAGTGGGACAAGGACCATCTGGAGGAGGCCCTCAAGACCGCCATCGTCGAGGGGCGGGGCATGCCCGACGGCGAGGGGATCAAACCGCGTCTGGCTTACGGCCCGTTGCGTGTCGCGGTGACCGGGCGACAGGTCTCTCCGCCCCTGTTCGAGTCCATGGAGATCCTCGGAAGCAGCTCCACTCTGGCCAGGCTGAAGGTTCTTCGGGCCCGGCTCGGGTGAGACTGCACGACGAACTGAGCCGGTGGGGCCGGGACGCGGCGCTGAGCGTGCGCGTCCCGGCCCCACCGGCCAGTGAGTGCGGAGCTGAGTACAGGACCGCACCAGTCGTCCCGCTCTTCTGCGGGCCGCGCCGGCCGATTACATGGCTCCGGCGTCGATTCCCTGGAGCCGGATGCCTCCCAGAATCGTGTGCCACTGATCCAGCCCGATGAGGGAGCCCTGGGGGCACAGCAGCATGACCTCGACAGCGAACCCCTTCTCTCCCACTCGCCTGTCGAAGCGATATCCATCCATGGGAGTGTTGGGGGCGTCCGAGAAGTTGACCGTCACGGAGAAGGTCTCCTCATAGCCCGGGAGGGTCCCACTGTCGTCCCGGACGGCCTCCACCGGGTTCGGGCCCTGTGTCGTCTGATATCCGGAAAAGATCGTCTGCTGACTCTTGAGAGCCGCCTTGGACTGAATGTCGTCCCCGACTCCTCGGAGGCTGTAGTACCTCTCCTCGGCGCTCGTGGAAACATAGCCGAAGCAGGCGGGGTTGGCGTTAACCGTGTATCCGTCAATAGTCCCGTTAGGGCCGGCCGAGTCCTTCTTGATGCGCTCGTCGTCGTGCGTCCAGACCGACGAGTCCTCACTGGAAACCGTGACACTCGGTGCCGTCCATGTCGTTGCCGAGGGGGAGGGCGTCGACGCCGAGGCGGTTGGGCTCGGTGACTTGGACGGTGTGGGTGAGCTGGATTCGCTGGCCTCGGCACTGGCCTCGGCGGAGGCGTCTGCTGGCTCGACCTTCAGCTGTCCCTTGTGGGCCGGGCCGCAGGCGCTCAGCGCCAGACTGGCTGCGAGGCACATCCCCAGGGCCAGGCGACGAGCTCTGGAGGGGGTGCGGGCGAGGAACATCTGGTGGTGGTGCGGTGCTGGATGAGGCAATGCGGCTCTCCTGGTGGTGAGGAAGGAGGAAGGGTGGTGGTGTGGCTCGGTACTGAAACTCATTTATCCCATGACCCCAGCATCGAGTCCCGCCACTTGTGTCGAGGACAGGAACTGATGCCATGCATCGGTGGAGGCGAGCTCGTCCGGTATGGCTTCGACGGGAGTCGGCCCTGAGGTCACCACGAAAGAAGTGTGGTTGGACATCGTCTGCCGTACCTTGATGGAAGAGATTGTGTTGTCTCCACCCCGTTTTCTTTCGCTGTCGATCGACGGATCTGCGTTGTAGAAAATAATGGCTGGACATCCTCCTGCGTCGAAGTCGTAGGCCTGGCCGATTTCTGTCGACGTCGTGACCGGTTGCTTGAGTATGTCGTCCTGCCGGAGCCACGTGCCGGCCCGGTCGTGGAAGATCGTGACGTTCGGGGCCGTCCGGGCTGTCGCGGAAGGTGTTGCCGACGGCGTCGGGGGCGGTGTTGTGGACGGCGCTGGTGAGCCGGAGGGGACGGTCTTGGTAGAGGCGCCGGTGGGTTCGACGCTCGGCTGTCCCTTGTGGGCGGGGCCGCAGGCGCCCAGGGGGAGGGCGGCGATCCGGGTCGGTCCAAGGGCGCGGAGGCGAGTGCTGCAGGGGCCGTGACCTGGGCGGTGACGGTGCCGCAGGTGGGTGGGCATATTGCCTCCCAGAAGGGTGGGGTGGGCAGGAACTAGATGGGAGTGTAGGGGATGCCTCTGGAGCTCCGCTTGGTTGTGAGCGCTCAGGAGGGGCTGCGGTGCCGGCTGCCAGGGTCCTGTGAGGCGGCGAGTGGGAGGATGGAGGGGGACGATCCCGAGACGTCCGTTGTGTGTCGGTCTTCACCTCCCGGCGATTTGATGGGCTGAGGGTGGGCGTGTAGATTACTGCCCGCTGCCTCGGACGTGATCCGTTCCGGGGTGAAGCCCTTTGGGGTATGGTGTAATTGGCAACACGACTGATTCTGGTTCAGTTATTCTAGGTTCGAGTCCTGGTACCCCAGCGGATCTCATGATCTGTGGCCCCCATCGTTTAGTGGCCTAGGACACCGCCCTCTCACGGCGGCGGCGCCGGTTCGAATCCGGCTGGGGGTACGAATCAAGCAGCCCGATCAGGTCTGCTGGTTCACAACTCCATAGCCTGCCCCCATCGTTTAGTGGCCTAGGACACCGCCCTCTCACGGCGGCGGCGCCGGTTCGAATCCGGCTGGGGGTACGAGGGTCCGGTTGCCGATCACGGTATTCGGACTGTCATATGCCCCCATCGTTTAGTGGCCTAGGACACCGCCCTCTCACGGCGGCGGCGCCGGTTCGAATCCGGCTGGGGGTACGA
>NZ_KV789075.1:0-7467 GCF_001807465.1 Actinomyces sp. HMSC08A09
CAGGTAGAGCGGGTTCTCATAGCGCATGTCGATGACGCCGGTGCCGACCTCGATGCGCCGGGTACGGGCGCCGGCCGCGGAGAGCAGCGGGATGGGGGCGGCGGCCTGGCGGGCGTAGTGGTGGACGCGCCAGTAGGCGCCGTTGACGCCGATCTCGTCAGCGCCGACGGCGATCTCGACGGCCTCCTTGAGCGCCTGGCCAGCGTCGGGGTCGCCAGGGCCGCGACCGTGTCCATAGTGTCCGAAGCTGAGAAACCCGAATGCTTTCATACAACCTTCAACTACTAGAATAGTCAGATCATTCCGTCCGGCCACGCGAGCCACGTCACCTGGATCCGACCGATCCCCCTCGGCTCAGCACCTGGTTGATGCGGGCGATAGCGGCGGCGCAACCATCCTCGTCAGCCATCACCTCGCCCAGCGCTCCGGCGGTATCGGCCAGGGCGTCAGCGGCACGCAGCCTCTCAGCAAGAGCCTCTCCGGTGATGCGCATGAGCGGGCGCGGTGCCACGCCCAGCTCACGGAGGCGACCGGCCCAGAAGGGCTGATCACCGAAGAAGGGGCTGATGACCTGCGGAGTCCCCGAATGGAGTGCGGCGCCCACAGTTCCTACCCCACCGTGGTGGACGATGGCCGCGGCTCTCGGTAGGAGCCCGTCCAAGGGAGCCTCCTCGACGGCGAGAACGTCACCACCTCCCGACGCGCTCAGCCCTGACCATCCGGCCAGGAGGATCCCCCTGCGTCCCGCACGGCGCAGACCATCCATCACTTCTCGGGCGAGCCGCGTCGGGTCGTCGTGCCTCATACTTCCGAAGCCGATGACCACGGGTGGCGGCCCGGCAGCCAGGAAGCGTTCGACGTCCGGCGGAAGAGTCCTGGTGTCACGCGACCGCCAGAACCCGAGGGGGCTCTGGGAGGAACGCCACTCGGGCGGTGCCGCCAGCAGGCGGGGGCTCCAGGCACTGAGAATCCCCCGCGAGGCGACGATCCTGGAGAAGGGAATCGGACTCGTCTTGAGACCGAGACGCGCCGACCGCCACTGAGCCACCATTCTTCGCCATGGCGCCTCGGCCGCCCCGACCAGTAACCACGAGGCGCGGTACAGCAGCCGCGGCGTACCAACCGGGGCGAACGGAGCCCGGAAGGCGCTCGTCGGCGGCCCGGTGGGGATGAGCTGAGCGGGCAGTCCGGGGACCTTGAGCCTCTCCGCGACGCTCGCTCCACCCAGGGCCTTCTGGGTGAAGACGACAATATCGGCCCGGCCGGACTCCCCGTGCGCGAGCTCCGCGAGGTCATCCAGCCACCGCCGCATCAGCGGGCGTATGCGGCCCAGCGAGCGCACGGCACGAACCGGTCCCGCTCCCACGAGCTCGTCCTGGAGATCGAGGATGCTGTCGTCCAGGCCGATGAATTCCGCACCGAAGCGCGCAGCCAGGTTGTCGAAGCGCCTCGGCGCCGCGACAACGGGACAAGCCCCGGCTTCGGCGAGGGCGTGGGCCAGCACCAGGAACGGCTGAACGTCGCCGCGACTCCCGGTGGTGATGAGCAGCGCTCTGCAGCCGGCGATCAACGAGGACGAGTCGGTCGTACTCATGAGGTCCCTCCTCACCGCAGGAGCCTAGCAGCTCAAGCCCCATCAACCAGGCCGATCATCAATGTTGGCGACCTCGTCCAGCAAATCGTTGCCATCATTGCCGAGGGGCTTCCCCTCGTTAGCAGCGCGCCTGACAGCACCCTCGAGCGCACGGCACACCCAGCCAGCGGGGAACGGCCTCCTTGTAGTCGAGGTAGTCCTGCCCGAACCTCTCCTCCAGAGCCTTCTCCTCGGCCGGGATCTGGTGGCGGTCGATGAGCCAGACGAAGCCGGCCAGCGGGATCAGCGCGGACGGGCTCCTGCGCGCGATCGCGTGCGAGAGCAGCAGGCCCGTCAGGCCCAGGTACATGGGATTGCGCGTCAGCCGGTTGGGGCCGTCCACAACGAGGTGCTGGGCCCGCTCGACCCTCACTGGGTCGACCGTGGTGCGGTGGCGAAGAAAGTTACCCGCACTTCCGGCGAGCAGGCACAGCGAGCCTCCGACGACGGCGGTGGCCGCCGCCACCGACGCGGGCGTCACTGTCCGACCACGAGCCATGGCGCCCTGCGCCGCGCCCGCCATCGCCAGCAGCACTGCCGGGGGCGGTCGCCTGATGATCTGTTCCATCACCAGGCCATCCTCTCATCCGCAGAGCCCGGCGGCGCACCAGACTCGACCCACGAGAACGCTCAGGACCACCAGAGCACCTCGACCAGCATCCTCACAGTGATTTATCGATCAACTTCACGGTTGGTTTCGCCACCCGTCATCTCTCCCCCGGTGAACAATGGCCAGGCGGTTCCATCCGCTCCGACGGGCTCAGCCCGTCGGACGGCGGCACGCACAGTCCCCTTCCTCCGACACAAGGCGAGAACAGCGATGAAGCAGTCAGCCAGGACAACCATCCTCACCCTGTGGGGCGCACTCGTCACCGCCCTTGCCCTGTCCCTGTCCATCACCGCACCCGCCGTCGCCCTCGACCCGGGAGGCCGGGAGGAGGCCCTGCCCACTACGCCGCCACCCGACCCCAGCGTGCCGAGCATCGGAACCACCGTCCTGAGTGACGGCACCCCCGTCGGCATCGTCGTGGCCGGCGGCAACGGCGGCCTGCTGCACGTCGTGGACCTCAATACCCGCACGCTGAGGTCGCGCGAGCGGCTCGTCCCGGAGAACACCGACGTGCAGCCCTGGGAGTTCGCCACGTTGTCGAACCGGCACGTCATGCTCGCCAGCGGCGGCGGACAGCTCTTCGAGATCGATCCGGACGCCCCCGAGGGACAGAAAGCCACGAATCTGAGCGATCCGTCCCGACCCGGCTACGAACAGGTCGCCGCCTACAGCACGTTCCTCTGGGACGTCGTCGTTGACGAGCACGACCGGGTCTATGTGGCCACGCAGAGCAATCACGGCGGCCACATCCTGCGATACGACCCCTCCGCCAACCAGGGACGGGGCCAGTGGACCGACCTGCTGCCGGGAGGAGTTCAGGCAGGAGAGAGCGACGTGCGCAGCCTCGCTTACGACAACGGTTTCCTCTACGCCGGGACAGGTACGAAGAACCCCTCCATCGTCCGGATCAACACCTCCACCAACGCCGCCACCAGGCTGTCGGTGCCCAGTCGCGTCACCGCCGGCCTCTCCCACCTCGAACGGCTGCAGGTCAAGGCCGGCAACCTGTACGTCGGCACGAGCGTCCCGGGCGGCGTCCGGCCGACCTGCGGGGGAACCTGCGTCCTGGACCCGGCCACCGGGGCGCAGAAGATGAAGGACGGCAAGGCGCTTGAGGTGGACACCTGGTCCAGCCAGGTCGTCACTCGCCCCGGCGAGGCTGAGAAGGTCTACTACACCGTCCAGAGCCACAACACACCGACGCTCCAGGAGTACGACCCACGGACCAACACCTCACGGACGCTGGCCCAAGGACTGGCCTCCACCGCCAGGCCGAGTCAGTCGAGCTGGGCGACGCACGAGCACTTCATCTCAGCGGGGAAGGACGACGCCAGCATCGCCATCGTCCACGCCTCCGACGGCAGCGCGGCAGGCCTTCCCCAGGACGCGAACGGAGGCAACGCGATCCAGGGGTCACCTCGCGACATCCAGTCGCTGACGGCAGTCCCCGGCGGAGACCTCTACGCCTCCTGGTACATGACCGCCCCGATGCTCCTTCGCACCACCCCCAACGCGCAGGTGGACAAGACGCTGTACAGCCTGCCCCAGGCCCCGCTGGGTCAGGTCGAGGGCTTTGGGCACAGCAGCAAGTGGTTCGTCACGGGCATCTACCCCAGTGGCGAGCTGGTCAGGTACGAGATGGGGGCCTCCGGGCCGATGCTGGAGAATCACCAGTCGGTGAGGATCACTGCCAGCCAGGCGCGGCCGTACGCCATCGTGCCGATCAATAACGATGAGTTCGCCGTCGGCACCTCCCCCAAGAACAAGGCCGGCTCCGGAGCGCTGTCCATCTACGACGCCGCGCACAACAAGATCGACACCTACCCGCTGGACACGATCAACTATGCGGATCCGTCGCTGCGGGGCTTGTTGAGCGACCGCCGGCCGCTGTCGATCGTCCACCACCAGGACAAGCTGTACGTGGGGACCAGCGCCAGCGGCAACGGCATGAACCCCGACCAGACGGAGGCGAGCGCGCCCAGGCTCTTCGAGTTCGACCTGAAGACGCGGAAGGTGACCCGGGTGATGACGCCGTTCAAGGACCAGCGTTCCATCACGGCCCTGACCTTGGGCAGCGAAGGCACCGTGTACGGGACTACCGGCATGCACGTCTTCGCCATGAGCCCGGCCGACTTCACGATCGGACGCAGCCGGGCGCTGACCAGGCAGGGCTACGCCGACGCCAACCGCAGTCAGCTGATAGAGCGCGACGGCGTGCTCTACGGGATCATGGCGGGGCGCCTGCGGGCCCTGAGCACGTCCTTGCAGGATGAGGGCACCGTCATCGCCGACTTCGCCACCACGCCTCAAGGAAAGGTCTACGTCAACTCCCTGGCCCTCGGCGCCGACGGCAGTCTCTACTACGCGCGGGGAAGCAGGATCTACCGCTACCGGTTCCCGGCGGGCTGAGGCGGGCGCCCGGCCACCGGGCCGCCCATCACTCTGCGTCAGCCGCCGTCACCGGCTCCGTCGATTCCCGCTCCGCCTGCTGCGGCGCCGAGTCCGGCTCCTGCGGCGACGTCGGCCCACTGAGCTCATCCTCGGCCGCGGCCTCAGCCTCGGCGACCTGCTCCATAGCGGTCTTCTGGGACAGGGGCACTTCGGGCAGGAAGCCGGCGACGACGGAGGTCGCTACGAACAGCGGGATCATCCAGCCGAAGATCGGCAGGAGGGCGTCGGCGTAGGAGCCGGCCACGGCGTCGTGCAGGGCGGTGGGCAGCTGGTTGACCAGGGCGGGAGTGAGCGAGGAGGTGTCGGCGTCCTTGAACCGGGCCAGCTCCCCCAGGACGGCCGGGTCCGCGCTGCGGGCCAGCGCCCCGATCCGTTCCGTGAGGTTGGAGGTCAGGCCAGAGGAGAAGGCCGCACCGATGAGCGAGGCGCCCAGGGAGACGCCGACCTCGCGGAAGAAGTTGTTGCCGCTGGTGGCCGTGCCCAGGTGCTTGGCCGGCAGGGCGTTCTGCACCACGGTGACCAGGAGCTGGAAGAACAGCCCGATACCCGCCCCCATGAGGAAGGTGGCCGCGGAGATCTGCCAGACGGGCGACGTCGTCGACAGGCGGGAGAGCCAGAAGGCGGCGCCGGCGGCAACCAGGGGTCCCGCCACCGGGTAGATCTTGTAGCGGTCGGTGCGCGAGACGAGCACGCCGGAGAGGATCGAGGAGATGAGCATCCCAATGGTGATGGGCACCAGGAGCAGGCCGGAGGTGGTGGCCGAGTATCCGTAGACCATCTGGAGGTAGGTGGGCAGGTAGCTCAGCACACCGATCATGCCGCCCATTGCGAGCATGCCGACGAGCGTGGAGACGATGAAGGTGCGGCTGGTGAGGATCGTCCAGGGCAGGATGGGGTCGGTGGCGCCCGTCTCGACGAAGCCGAACAGCCCCCAGCACACCAGGCCGACCACGCCCAGGCCGATGATGACCGGGCTGGTCCACACGTACTGGTTGCCGCCCCAGGTGGCCATGAGGACGATGGCGATGGCACCGGCGTTCATGAGCCCGAGCCCCCACCAGTCGATGGGACTGGTCAGGCGACTGCTGGGCAGGCGCAGCACCAGGAAGATGGCGATGAAGGCCAGGACGCCCAGCGGCAGGTTGATCCAGAAGGTCCAGCGCCAGGAGACCGAGTCGGTGAGCCAGCCGCCGATGATGGGTCCCAGGATGGACGCGATGCCGAACATGGCTCCCATGGGGGCCATGTAGGTGCCGCGCACCCGCGGCGGAATGAGGTCGCCGGTGATCGCCTGGGAGGAGATCATGAGGCCGCCGCCACCCAGCCCCTGAATGAAGCGGTAGATGATGAGCTGAGTCATGGAGTCGGCGGTGCCGCACAGGGCCGAGCCGATCAGGAACAGGGCGATGGCCACCAGGAAGAGGTTCTTGCGTCCCACGAGGTCGCCGAGCTTGCCGTAGACCGGCATGGCCACAGTGATGGCCAGGGTGTAGGCGGTCAGGATCCAGGCCATGTGGGCGGCGCCGCCGAGATCGCCCACGATGGTGGGCAGGGCCGTGCCGACGATCGTCTGGTCCATGGCGGACAGGAACATGACGATCAGGAGCGAGGCGTAGACGGCCCAGAAGCGGCGGTCGGGGTGGAACTCCGCCCCCGGTTCATGGAGGGCGGTGCCGGCGGAGGCCGGCGTGGAAGTGCGTTGAGTCATAGGTGTGGCCTTGTCGGTTGAGGGCTAAGGATGGAAAAGGATGGAAACAGTTGGTTCAGTCAGGTGCGAGAAGGATGGGGTGGGGAGACGACCTCGGAGATCGCCTCAACCATGGTGCGCACGGCATCGACCAAGGGGACCTGGGGGCACCGCTCCGAGACCTCGGGGGCTCCAGGATTCTCTGGGGGCGCTGCCGCCTCACGGCGCTCCTCCCAGGGGTGGGAGCGGCCGCACCACAGGTCCAGGGAGCTGCGCTGGATGGCCATGGCCAAGGCGACGACGGCGCGGGTGCGCGGGTCGTCGGGCTCGGCTCCCAGACGGCGGCCGGCGGCCTCCGCTAAGGACTGGGCGACGATGCGCAGCCGCTCGTGGACGGCGCGCTCCACCTCGGGGTTGTCCCGCACGATCTCCGGGAAGGACAGGAGCCAGCCGCGCTCGGACTCGACGGACTCGGCGCCGGAGGCGAGCAGGGTACCGAGGTCCTCCAGAAGGCTTCCGGAGCCGTTGACGAAGGCCTCGACAACCGCGGGCACCGGAGGCTCCAGGCCTACGACGAGGAGGTCGGCCTTGGAGGCGAAGTGGTTGAAGACAGTGCGCCGGGAGACTCCGGCGAGGGCGGCGACATCGTCGACCGTCATCGCGGCGTAGCCGCGCTCCCGGGTCAGAGTGAGCGCGGCGGCGCGGATGGCAGCGCGGGTGCGTTGCGCCTGGGTGGCGCGCAGGTCGGTTCCGGTCACACCACCATCTTGCACTCAGTGCATCATTGCACTCAATGCAAGTTCGCGCGAGGTTCGCCACGCAGGTCATGCACCGGACATCACGGCCCCACGCGCAGCGCGACTGGCCATGATGTGCTGGGCGGTGTCCAAATCGGATACAAAGGCTCACCCCCAGCTCGGACACGCAGAAAGAAACCGCGCGATTCCGCGGTTCAGTCAGCGACTATGTCGGGCCTCGGACTCCTTTGTATCCGATTTGGACACGGATGCTCTTGCGGCACCCGGGCAATCCTCAGGCGCCCTCGTAGACAGCGACCTCGATGAGTTTCCGTCAGGGGCCACGCAC
>NZ_KV789076.1:0-26354 GCF_001807465.1 Actinomyces sp. HMSC08A09
GGCCGACGTCGGGCCCGCGGCAGGCGCCGAGGGCGCGGCAGGGGCCGTTCCCCAACCAGCGTCGGAGCGGGGCGCCTGCGGAGCGGCGAGCGCCGGGCTCCCGACTCCCTCCGGTCCTCCGGCATTCTCGGGCCGCTGGCCTCCACGCCGGCCGGCGGCCTCTGCGGAGGCCTGGCGGGCGATCTGGGCGGCCATCTCGCGTCCCGACCCGGCGGGCACTGCGCCGGCGGTGTTGCCGACCGCTCCGGCGCCCATGCCGGTGC
The DNA here is from genome assembly GCF_001807465.1 of Actinomyces sp. HMSC08A09. Taxonomy (NCBI): domain Bacteria; kingdom Bacillati; phylum Actinomycetota; class Actinomycetes; order Actinomycetales; family Actinomycetaceae; genus Actinomyces; species Actinomyces sp. HMSC08A09. The sequence continues at coordinate 264 of NZ_KV789076.1, forward strand.
CCGCGCCACCGGGGGCGGGCGAGGCCATCGGCCCGGCGCTCCCAGCAGGCCCGGCCGCAACGCCACCACCTCTGGCGGCGCCGCCGGCGGGGATGAGCAGGCGGGCCACGAGCAGCTCGAGCTGGAGGCGCGGGGAGGTGGCGCCGACCATGGCCGTCAGGGCCTGGGCGGTAGTGTCCGCAGCCCGGGACAGGGCGGCGGCCCCCATGGTGCGGGCCTGGAGGTCCATGCGTTCGAGCTCGTCGACCGGCAGGGAGCCGAGCGCTGCGCCGGCCTCGGAGCCGGCCAGGGCGATGACGAGTAGGTCGCGCAGCCGGGCCAGCAGGTCTTCGACGAAGCGGCGCGGGTCGTGCCCGGAGGAGACGACCCGGTCCACCACTCGGAAGACGCCGGCGCCGTCGGAGGCCGCGATGGCGTCAACGCACTGGTCGAGCATGGTGGTGTCGGTGTAGCCCAGCAGGGCGACGGCCCGCTGGTAGTCGACGCCGCCGTCGTGCGCCCCGCCGATGAGCTGGTCCATGACGGAGAGGGTGTCGCGCACCGAGCCGCCGCCGGCGCGCACCACGAGGGGGAAGACGCCGGGGCCGATCTCGACGCCCTCGGCCTGGCACAGGTGGGCGAGGTAGCCCTCGAGGACGTCGGGCGGGACGAGACGGAAGGGGTAGTGGTGGGTGCGCGAGCGGATGGTGCCGATGACCTTCTCCGGCTCGGTGGTGGCGAAGATGAACTTCACGTGCGCCGGCGGCTCCTCGACGAGCTTGAGCAGCGCGTTGAAGCCCTGCGCGGTCACCATGTGGGCCTCGTCGAGGATGAAGATCTTGTAGCGGTCGCGGGCCGGTGCGAAGGCGGCCCGCTCGCGCAGGTCGCGGGCGTCGTCGACGCCGTTGTGGCTGGCGGCATCGATCTCGACGACGTCGAGGCTGCCGGGGCCGCCGGTGGCCAGGTCCCGGCAGGAGGGGCAGGTGCCGCAGGGGGTGTCGGTGGGGGCCTGGGCGCAGTTGAGGCAGCGGGCCAGGATGCGCGCCGAGGTCGTCTTGCCGCAGCCGCGCGGGCCGGAGAAGAGGTAGGCGTGGGTGACGCGGTCGGCCCGCAGCGCCGCCATGAGCGGAGCGGTGACATGGTCCTGCCCGATGACCTCCTGGAAGGTGTCGGGGCGGTAGCGGCGGTACAGAGCGGTGGTCACGGCCCGAGCCTAATCGGCCGGGCCGACACCGTGCGAGGGACCGGGCGGGTCGGGTTCCGTCTGGCACGATGGACGGGCCGGCGCGTCGCCGCCTGGAGGAACGGAGGAACCATGACCGTCACCGAGGCTCTTGTCTCCCGCAACGCCGCCTACTCCGCCGAGGTTCTCGCCCGGGGCGGCCTGGCGGCCAAGGGGAAGCAGAAGGTCGCCGTCGTGGCCTGCATGGACTCGCGCGTGGACGTCTTCGCGGCCCTGGGGCTCACCCCGGGTGAGGCGCACGTCATCCGCAACGCCGGCGGGCTGGTCACCGAGGACACGATCCGCTCCCTGTCGATCAGCCAGCACCTGTTGGGCACCGAGGAGATCCTCCTCATCCACCACACCGGCTGCGGCATGCTCTCCTTCACCGATGAGGAGCTGTGCTCCGCCCTGGAGGCGGACACCGGCGCGAGGCCGACCTGGGCGCCGGGGGCCTTCACCGACCTGGCCGACAGCGTGCGCCAGTCGATCGCCCGCATCAAGGCCTCGCCCTTCATCCCCCGCACCGACGCCGTGCGCGGCTTCGTCCTGGACCTGGCCACCGGCCGCCTGGCGGAGGTCGACGCCGCCGCGGCGTGACCCTGACCCACAACAGCAGGAGGACTGCGGGACGCCGTCGAGCCCGCCGGCCTGCCGCCCGAGCAGACCGCACCGCCGCTGCTGGAAGACGTCAGGACCCCTCGCGCACCCGCCAGAGCCTGCTTACCCTTGCTACCTTCCGGTCCTGGGGGATTCACTGGATGACGCCGCACGAGGGGCCGAGCGAGAGACTACCCGATCCGGCCCCCGGTTGCGAACCGTCCGCATGCGGCTCCACTGCGCCCACACCGTCCCTGAGCTCGACGACGCACAGTAAGGGACAACAGGCGGGTCCGAGGACGGTTCTGGGAGGCACGCACCGAAGGCCTCCGGTGCGTCCTGGCGGGGTCGGCGCCGCACAACCGGCTTCGCGTGACAGATCCCACCACCCCGGGCTGGCCCCGGGGATGGGCGTTCCGATATATTCCTTTCTCGTTGCACGTGGTTGTCGCCGCGTGGAGCGCCTGGAGGATTCGCCTAGTGGCCTATGGCGCACGCTTGGAAAGCGTGTTGGGTGCAAGCCCTCGGGGGTTCGAATCCCCCATCCTCCGCCACCACCCCGGAATCCGTGTGATTCCGGGGTTTTTCCATTCTCCCCTCCGCCGTCCGCAGCAGGCTCCCGATCAGGTCTCCTCCCCATCGACGCCGCCTCCCGCTCCTGCCACGATGACCCCATGCGCACAAACATCCCATCCCTCATCGCCCTCCCGATGGCACTCCTCCTCGCCGTGAGCCTCAGCGCCTGCGACGAGGAGGCGGTGGGCACCCCCTCCACTCGGCCCTCCTCCTCGGCCACGGCCGACCCCACGGACTCGTCCAAGGACGAGCCCTCTCAAGGCTCCGACGCCACCCCCTCGGCCACTCCTCAGCCCGACGCCTCCGCCAGTTCCAGCGCTAAAGCGGAGGGCGGGGCCAAGACCGTGAGCATCCAGGACCTCAAGACCGGCAACTGCATCTCCGAGATGGTCAACGGGACCGAGCAGGGCGGAACGGATGCCACGGGCGCGAAGCTCGTCGACTGCTCCACGCCCCACCAGTACGAGGTGACCGGGACGGGGCAGTCCACAGCCTCCACCTACGCCGAGGCGAGCACCTCGGATGAGGTCACCGCCGTCTGCAACCCGGTGCTGGAGAAGTACGTCGGCTCCTCATCCAAGGCCAAGAAGTACCGGGCGGCGGCCCTGACCCCCTCGCAGTCCTCCTGGGACCAGGGGGACCACTCGTTGGTCTGCTTCGCCCAAAACCGGGATAACACACCATTGAATAATTCCATCAAGAACTCCTAGTCTGTCCCCAACGAGCAGGACGGCCGCACACGGGCGAACCACGGATAGAGGGGACCACTTCTCCCTTCCCACGCCTTGCGAACACTGTCCAGCCTCCCACTCCGGCCGGGTGGCGACTCTCCGTCTCTCCGTCTCATGTCGCCACCCGGTCCTTATCCCGGATTATTCAGCCGCCTTTCCGGCCGCAACCAGGAGCCTGCAGAAAACCGGCACAATGCCGCCATTCCGACTGTTACGGTTCGACCCATGCGCACCCGGACCACGCTCCTCACCCTCCCCGTCGCCGCCGCCGTCACCATGGGGCTGGCCTCCTGCAGCCTGTTCTCCTCGCAAACCACCACCGCCACCAAGGACCTTGAGGTCGGGCAGTGCTACAACACCGTGAGCAAGGACTCCGGCGGGGATCAGGCGATCGGCGAGGTCGTCGTGGTCGACTGCTCCAAGGCTCACACCTACGAGGTCATCGCCCAGACCACCTTCAGCGATGACATCAAGGACTTCCCCAAGCAACAGGCACGTGACTCCCTGGGTCAGGGCTTCTGCCTGGGCGAGGACTTCACCAAGTACGTCGGGATCGAGTCCGGCAAGACCAGCTACCAGGTCGAGTACCTCACGCCGGGCGAAGGCACCTGGGCCCAGGGCGACCGCAAAATCACCTGTGTCGTCACCCAGGGGGACAAGTCACAGGTCAAGGGCTCGGCCAAGAACTCCAAGAAGTAGCCGCCACCCCAGGAGCCGTCACTCCGGGCGGCCGCGGCCACCCCGAAACCCTGAACAATACTGAATATCGCGTCGATAGCCTTTCATAAAATGAGGCCAGCCGTCACACTTTTCCGGGAACGCCGACCCCGATCAAGCGCCGCGTTCTTCCGGAACTTCTCGAGTTGGAGAGGAGGCCGGCATCACGCGCAGCTGCAGCGCTCGTAATCTCCTGGAGTGACCAGTGACGCCCTCAGTGCACCGCAGCCCGGCGCTCCGCTCGACGACGAGCCCTCCGAGCGCCGCCCTGGCCACTCGCGCCGTCGAGGCCCCAGACGTCGCCCGGGCGAAGGCGGCAGCCGACCGTCCTCCACCCAGGAAGCGATCCTGTCCGCCGCACGCGAGTCCTTCCTGACCCAGGGCTATGAGGGCACCACCATCCGCGCGGTGGCCCGGGCGGCCGGCGTGGACCCGGCACTCGTGTCCTACTACTTCGGCTCCAAAGGGGACCTGTTCGGGGCGGCGGTCAACCTGCGCGTGCGGGCGAGTCAGGAGATCGCCACCGCCATCAGCGGGGATCTCCTCTCGGCCGGCCCCCGGCTGGTGCGCCTGTCGCTGACGGCCTGGGATGACGACGCCGACGGCGCGACCTTCCGCAGCCTGCTGCAGTGGATGGCCACCGACACCCGCAGCCCGGAAGCGATCCAGAACTACGCCACCGAGCAGGTCGCGGCTCCGATGGCCGAGGCCCTTGAGCAGTCGGGCCTGTCAGTCGCCTCGCCGCGCGAACGGGCCACCCTGGCCGGCTCCCAGCTGGTGGGACTGGCCATGATCCGCTACGTGCTGCGCCTGGAGCCCATCGCCAGCGCGAGCATCGACCACCTCGTGGAGGTCGTCGGACCGACGATCCAGCGCTACCTCACCGGCCCGCTGCAGTCCGCGTGAACAGGGTTCGCCCCGGTGGCACGTCACCGGGGCGAACACAGGCCTACCGAGGATGTCTCGGGTTCGGCTCAGAAGGTCTCGTAGCGCCCCGAACTGAGGAAGACGCCGTGACCGGTCTCGGTATTACGGCAGGTCATGCCAGTCTCCTCGGAGCTGCACACCCAGGAGCCGAAGGTGACGGACTGGCCGTACTCCACCGCCTGGGGCGAGGAGCCGCCACCGCGGAAGGCCTCATCGAGAGAGAAGGCGCCCTCACTGCGGCCGGCGAGCTGCGGAGTTCCCCCGGAGCTGAGGTCGAACCACCACTTCGGCGAGCCCGCCTCATCCTTGCCGTAGGTGCCGTTAGAGCGGTAGGACAGCACACCGCAGCCCGCGTAGTGGGCGGACAGGTCGCAGCCGATGTTGCCCGACGGCGACACGATCATGGCGGTCTTCTCCGAGACGAGGTTGCCCGGGACGAAGGACGTTGCCTGGCTGGGCTGCTCGTCGGCGGGGGCGGCCGGCTCGGCCGGGTTCTCGGCGGGCTTGTCGGTAGGTGCCTCGGCTGGCTTGTCGGCCGGTGCCGGCTGCGCGTCAGCAGGTTTGTCGGCAGGCGCCTCAACCGGCTTCTCGGCGGGCTTGTCAGCCGGCTTCTCAGCCGGAGCCGGCTGCTCCGCGCGCTTCTGAGTCTCAGGGGCCGGGGAGCTCGGTGCCTGAGTGGATCCGGCATAGGACTTACTGGCGTCGTCGGTCTTCCCCTGAGCCTGAGGGGCCTTGGAGGCGCCGCTGTTCTGCTGCCCCGGAGCGTCCGTCTTGCCGGAGGCCAACGCCCTGGTGGCGTCGGTCCCGCTGGCGGCCGGACGGGGCTCGTTGGCCCGCGGGCTCGCGGGACGGGACTGGGAGCCGGAGGGCTGCGACGCGGAGGAGTCGGCGGGGCCCTTACCGGTGGGACTGGGAATGCGAGGAGAGGCGTGCCCCGACTTCTGGCCGGAGGTCGCCTTGGCACTGGCCGTCGACTGCGCCTTCGCAGATGACGATGAACCCGTGGTGCCCTGCTGATTGGCGTTGGAGGCACCACCGGACTGACAACCGGCCAGAAGCATGGCGGTCGAGGTGAGAACAACAAGGGACAGGGGAATGGTGAAGCCGCTTCGGCGGACCGCGATGGTCATGGCTGCGGCATCCTTTCGGTCGAGGTCGGTGCAGCGAACACGGTACTAGAGCCGCGAAGCAGAGGGGAACAGTCCGAAGGTCAGGCATGCCGCCGATTTCCGGCATCGGACATCCCACCTTCCCAGTAAACCACCAGATATCGCAGCGATAACGCCAATCACAAAGAGATGACGAAATCGCCGTCCTGTCGGCCACATTCCAACTAGTGAGACAGATAACGGAAGCGACTCCCCACCTCGGAGGGGCCCGGACAGGTTGAACCCAGCGGACCGGCACCCCGGGACAAGTCGATCCTGTCGATCCTGTCGATCCTGTCGATGCAGTCGACGTCGTCGACGTCGTCGACGTCGTCGATGTTGGACGACCCACGGCTCCCCCCACGCACCTACGACCGCTTCATTCACTAGGATGTTGCCGTGATCTTCAAGGCAGTACGCGAGAGGCCCCCCTACCCCGACCATGGGGTCACCACTCAGCGCGATTGGGCCGTCATCGCACCTCGACAGATCCGCCTGGCCGATCTCACCACCACCCGCGCAACCCTCGATCTGCGCAGCCTCCTGGATGACGACTCCACCTTCTACGGCGACCTGTTCGCCCATGTCGTCTCCTTCAAGGGGGACCTCTACCTGGAGACCGGGCTGCACCGGGCACTGCGCGCCGCCCTGCAGGGGCGCACCGCGATCCACGCCCGCATCCTGGAGGTCACCGAGGAAGGGGTGCCGCGGCTCGCCCCGGCGCCACCGAACGCCTGACCCTCGCCGGCAGCACTCAGCAACCCGCTCGGCAACCCGCCCGGCACCCTGGCCCACGGCTCGGTCCCATGTCACATCGAGCCCACCACCACCCGATGAGCGCCGTCGTCCATTACCCTGGATCGCGTGAGTAGTCCCGCAGATCCGCGCGCCGAGTACCGGCGGCACATGCAGCACCGTCAGACCACCGTCATCGGCGCCATCCTGGCCGTCATGGTGGTCGCGGTCGCCGTGAGCCTCCTGGTTTCGCTGGGCATCCTGCCCGCCTACAACCCGGGCTTCTCGCAGCCCAAGAGCACGGCGACCTACGTGCCCCAGACCTGCACGCCCAGCGGCGCCAAGACCGTCGACGTCACCACGATCGAGAAGATCAACATCTACAACGGCTCGGAGACGGTGGGTCTGGCAGCCACGGTGCAGCAGGAGCTGGAGGAGGCCGGCCTGACCGTCACCTCGGCGAATGACTGGCCGGGAGGCATCTACAACGGCGAGGTCCAGATCATGGCCTCCAAGGGCGGCCTGACCAACGCCTACTCCCTGGCCCAAATCTTCCCCAAGTCCACGGTGCAGCTCGACAAGAGCCTGTCCGACGACGACACCACGGTCTCGGTGGTCCTGGGCAAGGAGTACCTGCAGAACGCGCTGAAGTCGGACGAGATCAAGCTCCTCGGCGCCGACAAGCCGATCACCGCCCCCAGCGACTGCGTCCCGGCGGACAAGGCCGCCACGAAGAAGCCCAGCTGACCCCGGGGCCGCCCGGTCCGGGCAGGAGCATCGCGACGACGACTCCCAGCCTCAATGGCTTCCGCCTCGATCGAGGACGTACTTCTCCGACGAGGACTGCGTTGTCCTCCAGACGACTGGGAGCTGACCTCAGTCATCTGGAGGAGAAGGACGTTCTGGGCGGGAAACGCAGTTCCCGATTCAGAGCGTCATAGCGTCTGAGACGCCGGCTCGGGTGAGGTGCCGGGATCAGGCCGGTCTTGCCGGGGGCGACGGCGGGCCCGTGGCAGGGCCCATGTCAAAGGTATGGCGCAGCCGCAGTGTCCACAGTGCTGACATTCACGGCGCACCGGCGCCGCACGCCGAGAAGAAACCGCAGAATGGCAACGATCTCCACTGGCTGCTTTGCCGGCTGGCTGGTCGATGTCAGCACTGTGGACACTGGACTGCTGGCGGGGCTGACTCCGCGGGGAGCTCAGGCGCGGCTGTCACCAGCACCATCGGCGCTCGACGACGTCGGAGCCTGCGCCTCCGAGGCGGCCGAGGGCGAGTGGGCGGCGCGGCTGGAGTAGGCCGGGCCCTCCAGCTCAGTGCCGGCGGGGGCCGAGGCCGGGGAGGCCTGCTCCAGGTTGGTGCCGCGCAGCTTCGAGATCCAGCGCATGGCGTGGTAGACGCCGATGGCCGCGGCCGAGCCCAGGGCGATGCCCTTGAAGGTCATGTCGCCCCAGACCAGGGTGTAGTCGGCGATGGCCACCACCATGGACACGGCCGCCGTGTTGAGGTTGACCGGGTCGGAGAAGTCCACACGGTTCTGCACCCAGATGCGCACCCCCAGCATGCCGATCATGCCGTAGAGGACTGTGGCCGCCCCGCCCAGGACGCCGGCGGGGATCGAGGCGATGATCTGGCCGAACTTCGGCAGGAGGGACAGTCCCAGGGCGCTGAGCGCCGCCACCACGTAGGCGGCGGTGGAGTAGACGCGGGTGGCGGCCATGACGCCGATGTTCTCCGCGTAGGTGGTGGTGCCCGAGCCGCCGCCGCTGCCGGCGAGCACGGTGGACAGGCCGTCGGCGAACAGGGCCCGGCCGGTGACGTCGTCGAGGTCCTCCCCGGTCATGGCCGAGACGGACTTGACGTGGCCGATGTTCTCAGCGATGAGGACGAGCACCACGGGGATGAACAGCCCCAGGTAGCGCACGTCGAAGGCCGGGGCCTGGAAGTCGGGCAGCCCCAGGACCGGGGCCTTGGCGACGGCGTCGAAGTTGACCTCCCCGCGCAGCACCGCGGTGGCGTAGCCGATGAGTACGCCGATGAGGATCGCCAGGCGCCCGATGATGCCCTTGAACAGCACCGTGATGACCAGGATCGAGACGATCGTGACGACCGCGGTCACCGGCCCCTTCGTGACATTGCCCCAGGCCGCGGGGGCCAGGTTGAAGCCGATGAGGGAGACGATCGCTCCGGTGACGATCGGGGGCATGAGACGGTCGATCCAGGCCGAGCCGACCAGGTGGACGATGATGCCCACCACCAGCAGGCACAGTCCCACCGAGATGATCCCGCCCTGCGCCAGGGCGGCCTTGTGGGGGTCGAGGGGGGCACCGCTGTCGCGCGTGTAGCCGGTCACCGCCCCGATGGGGGCGAGGAGCGCGAAGGAGGAGCCCAGGTAGCTGGGCAAGCGCCCGGAGGTGATGCCCAGGAACAGCAGGGTGCCCACACCGGTGAAGAACAGCGTCGTCGCCGGGTCGAAGCCGGTCAGCAGCGGCACCAGGAAGGTGGCGCCGAACATGGCGACGACGTGCTGGACACCGATGCCGATGGTTCGCGGCCAGGTGAGGCGCTCGCCGGGGGCGACGACCTCGCCCGGAGCGATGGACCGGCCATCGCCGTGCAGGCGCCAGCCACGAGAGGGAGAAGAGGACACGAGTGAGCTCCTGCCTAAGCAACGAGGGAATGGCTGTGTCCCGTGGGAAATCCTCTCGCAGGAGACCCGCGGGACGCTTGGCAGGACCCGGCAGAGCCTGCCGGAACTTCAGCATAGCCCCTGCTCGGCGGGCACGCGGACCGGGCTTCTCGCGGGCACCTGCCGGCCACTTGGCGGCTCCCACCCGATTCGTCCGCAGGAAGGATGCCGTCTGCGGGCGCCGACGGTGCATGATGTGCTCATGAGCACCGTCGGGACCTCTACGCCAGGACAGAGCGCGCCACGCTTCTCGCCGAGCTCGGAGCAGTACGTCGACGGACTTCCCCCGGGATTCGTCTTCCCCGGAACCGAGAATCTCAATCCGGCAGAAATCTTCTCCGGCCCCGGCTACACCGCACCCCGCCCCCGCAGCGACTCCGGGGCGACGGCCGCCCTGGTGTGCGGACTGCTCAGCTTCATCCCCCTCGTCGGCGTCGCCGCGATCATCCTGGGCATCGGTGCGCTGCGGCGCCTGCACCACAGCTACAACTCCGGTGAGGGACTGGCCTGGCTGGGCCTCATTCTGGGCACCATCTCCGTCATCCTGTGGCTCTGCCTCCTCATCCTCATCCTGTTCGTGGTCTAGAGGTCACACGGCCACGCCCGGTCAACCGGTCCCCTACAGTGGTCCCGTGAAGCCTTTCATCATGGTGACCACGCGCCCCGAGCACGAGGCGGCGCAGGACGAGTACGAGTCCTTCCTGGCTCAGAGCGGTCTATCGCGCGATGACCTGCAGCACATCGCCCTGGAGGAGGTCGATTTCCTCGACTCCTTCACCGCGGCCGATGTCTCCGGGGTCCTCATCGGGGCCAGCCCCTACAACGCGGACACGCCGGCGGCCGAGAAGACCCGCAGCCAGCTCAACGTCGAGGAGCAGATCCGCGAGCTGCTCGGGGTGATCCTCAAGGAGGGCATTCCCCTCCTGGCCACGGGCGTCGCGCTCCAGGTGCTGGCCGCCTACCTGGGCACCGGGACGCAGGAGGAGTTCGGTGAGGAGCTGGGCGCCGTCGACCTGTTCCTGACGGCCGAGGGTCGCGAGGACCCGGTCCTGAAGGGGCTCCCCCAGGCGGTCACGGTCTTCGCCGGCCACTACGAGGGAGTCGGGGAGGTGCCCGCGCACGCGACCCTGCTGGCGAGCTCGCCGGACTGCCCGGTCCAGATGCTGCGCGTGGGCAGGAACGTCTACGCCTGCCAGTTCAACCCCGAGCTCGACGCCGTCCAGTTCGAGCGGCGTGTCAGTATCTACGACGAGGCCGGTTATGGTGACCCGGACATGAGCGAGGACATCCTCACCCAGGCCCGGTCCTCCGAGGCGCACGACGCCGGACAGATCATCCGTAACTTCGTCTCGCACTTCTCCCGCAGCTGAGCTGCCGCTCCTTGGGGCCGCACGCCCCGAACGACTCGGCAGTCCAGGCGCGGTTCTGGAGCTGAGAGCCACGATCATCAGGACGTTGTCATGACTTACCCGCCCGCCTATCCGCCGCCACAGGGATACAGCGGCCCACCCAACCAGCAGTACCCGCCGCAGGCAGCCTATGGCTCCGTCCCGGCGGGCGCCCCGCAGAACGGGGCGACCTACGGGCAGGCACCGACGCCGGCCGGTCACGGCGCGTACATGCCTCCCGCGCAGAGCGCGATTCCGACCCAGTCAGTGCTGCGCCCACCCGGGGCTCCGTCCTTCTCGGGCCAGCCCTATCCTCCTGCGCCCGTGCAGACCTCCGCGCCGCAGTATCAGCCATATCAGCCGTACCAACCGCAACAGCAGCAGTTCCAGCAGTTTCAGCAAGGCGCGGGCTCGAGCACCGGGTCGGCATACCTGAGCGGAGCAGTCACCGCACCGGGCTACCCCGGCGCACTCCAAGCCCCACGACCGGGCTATGCGAGCCCGAGGGCAACCTCACCCCAGTCCATTAGCACAGCCCACCGCGTACCGTGGCGCGGCGAGAAAGCCACCGCACTAGTCATGATGATTGTTGCCTGCGCCCTCGAGTTCGTCATCTATACGACCTTTCTTCTCAATCTGGTACATGGCAGCATATGGGTGGGGATCTTAGCGGCCACACTAATTTTTGTCGTTGTCACACCAATGATCTGGTGGCATTACTTCGGCTTGCGTCGCCTGTTCCGCGACCAGCCGATCACCGAGATGTTGGGGCTCGCACTGTGGTTCGGCTATGGGGTACTGACCATGCCCATCAACGGCCCTAACAAGGACCCGTACTCCGGTCTGCTAGACACCATCGCCGTCCTCCTATTCGTCGTCACTGCAGTGGGCGCTGTACTCACCGTACGCCTTAACCAGCGTTTAAGGACTCCACAGTCATGGGGCACCACCCTTGCCGTGGGCGCCTGTCAGTTCGTGCTTATCAACGGCGCCGCACACCTTTCATACCTCTGCATATCGTTATACGCGCGCGCATCGTCAGGAAGGAGCGTCAGTCGGTACACGACCAGCGCCTGGTTCATATGGTCCGAGTTGGGAGGAGCCGGCCTTCCCATGGTGCCAGGACTACTCATTTTCACTACCATCACATCCCTAGCAGTTATCGGCGTATTCCTGGGGATGCGACACCCTTCCGGCACATCCTTCCGAATCGTGTCCACGAGCACCGTCTCGCTTCTGACGCTCTACAACATCGTCGTCATCCTCGTCTACGGAGTACCCACGATCGGTGAGTACGCTTTTCGTCCATCCAGCACGGGAATAGTGCTGGCGATCATCATCGGTCATGGAGTCCTCCTCATCGGTTTGACACTGGTGGCCGCCAGACAGCAATCCGCCGCCACTTCTCCAGGCCGGTGACAGCCAGTAACGAGATATCGTCACGAGCACAACGGGCCACCACGGCACGCAGACCCCCGTCAACCACAGCCCCAGCCACCGCAGACAAACGGACGCTGAGACTCTCGAGGCGGGCAATACAAGGCGGACTGCTGGCGCTTTCCGGAACACATCTCAAGGTATTCGGCTTGCGCTGGCAGGGTTCGACCGGCCCTGCGTGCCACTGGTTCACCCCGTGCAGGCGTGCGACACCTCACCACCCCACGCCCGCGCCCGGCGACCAGAAGCCAGCCGGCAAGGCCTTCGTTCACATGGTCGGTGGTGTCCACGCGAGATGAAGGGTGCGCACCCCATCGCGGCTGATGAGCCGCGCCCGCCCCGCCGGCCCAGGCTGCGGCTTCTGCCGTCCCAGCAGCGGTCCCTCGTCGGGGCTGCCAGGCAGCATGATGCCCGGCGTGGACAGATCGCCGAGCGTCTGCATGATCGGCTCGTACATGGCGCGCATCGTTCCACCGATGCGGCGCGTGAGCACGAGGTGAAGACCGATGTCCTGAGCCTGCGCCAGCAGGGGCTGCAGGGGCGCCAGCGGGTTGGAGGTATTCGTGGCCACCAGGTCGTAGTCGTCCACGAGAAGGTAGATCTCCGGTCCCCTCCACCACGAGCGGTTGCGCAGCTGCTCGGCCGTGACGTCGGGGCCGGGCAGACGCCCTTGAAGATAGCCAGTGAGGTCGTTGATCTCGGAGACGGCCATGTCGCGCACTGAGAGATAGGCGAGCAAGAACTCCTCGGGGATCTCCCCCAGCAGGTTGCGGCGCAGGTCGATGGCGAGAATCCGCACCTCATCGGGCGTCCTGCCACGAATGAGCTCATGGGCCAGAGCACGCAGGAAGGTGGTCTTCCCCTTCTTGGCGTCACCCAGCACGATGAGGTTGGGATCCTGCTGCATGGCCAGCGTGACCGGCTCCAGGCGGGCCTCGTCGATGCCGATGACCGGCCCGGCATCGGCGGGAACGAGGGCCTGGAGCTCGGCCAGGTCGATCTGAGTCGGCAGCAGGCGAAGCTTGGGACCGGGCGCCCCCTGCCAGGCACTGGCGAGCTGCTGGCAGGCATGGTGAATCCCCTGCGCCAGGGTGGAATCGTCGTGGTTGCCGTCAATACGCGGCTGCGCCACGAGCATATGGCGCGCCTGCCGATCCAGGCCGCGCCCGGGCCTTCCCTCGGGCACCTGGCGGGCAATCTTCCGATTGATCTCTGAATCCGCGGGGTCACCTAGGCGCAGCTCGATCCGAGTTCCGATGGCGTCACGAATCGACGCTCGCAGGTCCATCCATCGGTTGGAGGACAGGACGAAGTGCACCCCGAGCGCCAGGGCTCGCGGAGCCAGGTTCTGCACCTCCATGGACACATCCTCGAAATCGGTCTTGAGGGTGGCCCAGCCGTCGATGACGAGGAAGACGTCTCCGTACCCGTCGTCGACGCGCCCCGCGGCCCGCTCCCGCCGGTACGTCTGGATCGAGTCGATCCGGTTGGCCCGGAAGTACCGCTCCCGATCGTCGAGCAAGGAGGCGATCTCCGCCATGATTCGAGCCACGATGTCCGGCTCATCGCGCGTGGCCATTCCGGACAGATGAGGCAGGTCCAGCATCGTGGAGAAGGTTCCGCCGCCCAGGTCGATGACATAGAACTGCACCTCGGCCGGCGTGCGGATGAGAGCCAGCGACATGACGAGCGAACGCATCGCCGTCGACTTTCCGGACAGGGGCCCGCCGATGACGGCGACGTGACCACCGGCACCCGACAGGTCCACGGTGAGCGTCTCGCGACGCTGCTCCAGGGGGACGTCCGTGACACCCAGGGGCACCACGAGGTCGCCCCGCGCCCGCCACGACGGCGAGGTCAGGCCCAGGTTCCGGTCAACCACCAGATCGGAGATGAGCGCATCAAAGGTCTCGCTGATCTCAAGCGGCGGCAACCAGATCTGGTGAGCCGGGATGCCGTGACCGGCCATCCTGTCCACTGCGATGTCCATGGTGGTGCTGTCGGCGTATGCGGCGTCCTGCGGGAACACCTCGGGCTCGGGCACAGCGGTTTCCTCGGCCTCGATGACCACTTCCTCGTCGGGGATCTCGACCTCGACGTCCTGGGCGGTGAACGGCAGGATCTCGACGGCGCCTCGAGTCGTGTCGGCCGCCTTGGCGACTCCCGGCAGCTGCAGCGCTCGTGAGGCGCGTCGGGCGGGGGGCTTGCCGGCGACGTAGGAAGCGCGGAAACGAGTCATCGTCTCGGTGTCGCTCTTGAGGTAGCCGCTTCCCGGCAGGGGAGGCAGGTGATAGGCGTCCGGGGATCCCAGAACCGTACGGGACTCGCTGGCGGAGAAGGTACGCAGACCGATGCGGTAGGACAGGTGCGAGTCCAGGCCGCGCAGGCGCCCCTCCTCTAGTCGCTGAGAGGACAGGAGCAGATGCATCTGCAGCGATCGTCCCAGTCGACCAATGGCCACGAAGGTGTCGATGAAGTCCGGCTTGGCGGACAGAAGCTCGGAGAACTCGTCCAGGATGATGAACAGTGCCGGAAGCGGGTCGCCGTTGTGCTTGCCCTTGACCCGATCCTGCTCGTAGTCCATGACGTTGGCGTAATTTCCAGCGTCGTGGAGCATCTGCTGACGACGGTTCATCTCACCGCGCAGCGCCTCAGCCATACGGTCGACGAGCCCGAGCTCGCTCTCCAGGTTGGAGATCATCGCCGAGACGTGCGGGAGCTCGGACATTCCGGCGAAGGTCGCTCCACCCTTGAAGTCGACCAGGACGAAGTTGAGCTGGTCCGGTCCGTGAGTGAGGGCCAGAGCCAGCACGAGCGTGCGCAGCACCTCCGACTTACCTGAACCGGTGGCGCCCACAAGCAGGCCGTGGGGGCCCATACCGTTCTCCGCCGACTCCTTGATGTCGAGCGCCACCGGCTCACCCTCGGGCGTCACCGCGAAGGGCACGTTGAGGCGCTCAGCACCAGTGCGCTTGACCCACTGGGTGTCGGGGTTGAAGTCCCTCACGTCCCCCAAACGCAGGAGCCGCAGCAGGTCCTCGGCACGTTCGGGATCGGAGGTTCCCACCGGGGCCGCCGAAGGGGTGACGTCTTCCCCGACCGTCTGGTAACGCGCCACCAGCCGACGGGCAACGGCCTCAGCGCCACTGATGCTGATGGAGTCAGCCAGCGCCGGACTGGGATCCTGACCGGCGAGCTCGACGTTCATGGGGACCACTGCCTCGTCGAGAGTCCCACTCAAGACGGTCTCGGACTGGCTGTCGGAGGGACTGAGGACGAGACGCAGGCGATTGGGCAGGATCAAGGGCTGCTCCGCACGCTCGGAGACGCTGATGACGGTCACGCCCTGGAGCCCGCGCTCCGCTGTCAGCGAGGAACTGGAAGGGAGTGTGCCACCATCGACTAGGACGATGATGTGAGGCAGCGGAGGCTCCCCCGCGGCGGAGGAAAAGGTACCCCGCGCACTGAAATCCTCGGGCAGCTTGTCCGTGAGCTCGTCCAGGGAGTGCGCCATGAGCCGTGATGGCCCGACGGCGTCCGCCACGGAATCGGACCAGGCGTGGGGCGCCCACTTCACCCAGTCCCACTCGACTTCCGCCTCCTGAGAGGTGAGGACGGCCAGCCGCACCAGGGCGGGTGAGGTCAGCGCCAGGATGTGCGCGAGCATGGCCCGCACCTGGGAGCGAGCCTCGCTCAGCGGGCCGACTACCTCGATGTGGGAGAAGGCGCTCAGCTCGATACCGAAGGGGAGGGCATCCACCTCGTTGTGCGTACTGACGAAACGGTGCATCGCTGACAGGCACACCGGGTCTGGAGTACTCAGAGGACCGACTTCCTCGGCCTCGATGGCAACCGCCAACGGCTGGGAAGAGCGTCCCAGCCTCACGAGCAGGTGGTCCTGCCCTTGGCGCCGTTCCCACACCCTGGCCCCGTGCTGCACCAAGTACGGAAGGGCCTCCGGCTCAGGCAAGTGGTTGACCGCGGTGCGGCGCTGGTTCTTGGCCGCCTCCCGGACCTCGGAGCGCACCTCTGAGATGTAACCGAGGTACTCGCGGCGCTGGTTCGTGACGTTGTTACGGTGCTGACGGAGCTGGCGGTACACGTTGAGCACGACCATCGACAGCATGGCCACAACCATCCCGCCGCTGGTGAGCAACATGCGCGTGTTGTTGTTATTGGAGATGGCCATGAACACCATGACGCCCATCGACCCAGCCATCGGCAGCACCATCGTCAGCGAGCTGGTGGCGTCCTGTGGTGTGATGGCGTTGGGCGGGGCCTTGAGCTCGATCGTCTCGGTCGACGCTTCGGAAGTGTCGATGGTCACGCTCTGCTCCTCGGTGTTCATGGGGGTGGGTGGGAAGGGTGCACTACACATGGGACGACAGGTTGAACTTCGTGAGAAGTAACCGACCGAGGTGAGGCCCATCCAGCGGGTGCTGACGTCATAGTATCGATAGAGTCACGATTGTCTGCACCTCGGCCGACCTCCTCTCCCCAACCCTCTCGGAGTACTGATCCTCGGATGAATGCGACCAGCACCCGCGTCACCCTCGTCCACGAGGGCGAGCGGCTCGACATGGCGGCACGCACCGGAGTACCCATTGGCGCGCTCGTGCCTCCGCCGAAAGCGCACCAGCCCAGCGGGTTCCTCATCACAACAGCCGACGGGACAGTGGTGGACGCCGAGGCAGCCATGGGAACCGACGTCCTGGAGGGCGCTGTCCTCATCACCACACCGGTTCGAGCCGGCCTACGGAACTATGAGACCGCGGACACCGACATCGAGAGCGCTCTGCGCGCACCAGTCGGGGAGACCGCGGTCGTCCTGGTGTCCGTTCTCTGCTTCTTCTTAGGGGGGCTGCCGCCCCTGATCGGGCACGGTCGGCTTCTCCCGCCCGCGTTGCAGATCGCGGGAGCCTGCCTCCTGGTCATTCTTCTGGTCTCCGCGGCCTTCAGGCCCGCCAGACAGCGATCAGCGGTGCGAGAGGCCATGGGAGCACTGACCGTCCCCCTGACGGGGGGAGCGGCAGGGGCTCTTCTGGCGCCCGTCTCCAGCCCGGACTCCCGGTTGCTGGTCGCGCTGCTCGCCATGTGGGGCACAGGGGCTGCAGCCCTGCTGTTGTGGATCATCCGCAGGGGCGCCAGTGAAGCAGTTTCAGCGGGCGCCTGGCTCTTCCTGTCCGTCGTCGGGACGATCGTGCCGGCTACGGGGATCTCGCGCGTTCCCGTCCTGGTGGTGCTCATGGCGGTGGGAGCCGTTGGCGGACTGCTGATCCCGCGCTTCGCCGTGCAAGTCCCCCATCAGCAGCTGCTGGATATGACTCAGTTGCGAGTCATGGGGCGTTCTGTGCGCCAACCCACGATGCCCCCGCCACGGGAGGTGTCTCCTCGCTCCGTCTCGCGCTCCGTGGCTCAGACGACAATGTCCTCGGTCGCGCTGGAAATCGCCTTCGGGAGCCTGGTGCTACTCGGCCTGCCGACGGCGATCCAGACCGCGTTGGCCGACGGCGTGACGGCCTGGGGGGCTCGGGTCGAGATCGTGTGCGTCATGCTGCTTCTGCTACTGCGCCCGCGTACCGCTCACTCGCGAGTGCTGCGCCTCATGCCAAGGCTGGTCGTCGCGATCGCGATCGTCCTGGCGCTGGTTCTGCTGTGGATCGACGGCGGCACGGGAGTCATCACCCGACCCTGGAGCCAAGCAGTCGCTTTCATCGTTTTCCTCACAACAGCGGGCACTTTCACGGTAGGGGTGTTCCTCAGTACCGTTCGGTCGGCATGGTGGGGCCGACTTGGTGACATCTTCCAGACCCTCGCCACCGTGGGGATCCTCCCCTCGGCCGTGATCGCAGCAGGACTGATCGACGTTATGAGGCAACTATGAGAATCATGCCGACCTCCGTCGCACGCGCGGCGAAGCGCGCGCGCACTCGCAGCGGCTGGCGTCCTCTCACCACCGGGGAGGCGGTGGTCGCTGCCTGCGTCGACGTCCTCCTGCTGGTCATCGTCGTTCTCGTCCCGATGCTGGCGCTCAATGTCAAGGCTCTGCCCTGGATTCTGCTCGCTCAAATGATCATGGCCCAGAGCCTGGTTCTTGCGCGTTTCGGGAGAACAGCCGGGCTGGCAACGGTGTCGGCCACGGTGGTGGTCCCGCAGCAGGGGGCCGCCCCGGGGATCGGGCGCGCCCTGGTGAGAGTTCTTCTACCCTTTCTCCTCCCCTTCCAGCTCAGCCCCCGCGGGTCGGCGGGTCAGTCCGACGAGGACCGGGAACGCCTTCTGGATCGTCTCACCGGAACTTTGACCGTGACACAGCGACCGATGCCGGAGCAGGCGCAGCCAGGCGCAGCAAGCCGGACTCGCACCAAGCCGCGTCGCAGCAAGCGCGGCTCGGCGCCTGTTGCGACCCCGCCCGTGGCTCCTGAGGTGATGACCCGAGGACCCGTGCGCGGCAGGGGGCAGCTCCCCTCCGCCAACCCCACCACCCCTGGCGCACCCATGTTCCAGCCCCCGGCGCAGCCGGCACCACCTGCGCACGGGCGCCCCGATCTGGCCGGCCCGGCCTACACGGGTGCCTTCGCCGGCACCGAGGTCCCCGCGGGCCCCGCGCCGGTTGCCGCCTCCAGCTCGGGTGCTACTCAGTCGCGCTTCGCACCACCTGCGGCCTCTCCCGCACCACCGCCTTCCACAGCTCACTCCCCGGTAGCGCCGACCCCACCTCCGACCCCCCTACCCCCATCTCCCGTCCCGGCGGCGCCAGACTCCTCCCCGATCACTCCGTCGGTGTTCGCCGCCCCTTCGGGTCCTCCGACGTCGTCGATGCCCATCGTGGCCGGTTCGACCGCTCCGTCGGCGCCGCCCAGCGCCCCGGCCCCTCAGGCTCCGGCTCAGGCGAACCCCTCACTGCCGCCACGGATTCAACCGGCTCAGCAGGAGACGGGTTCCCCACCACCCCCATCGGGTGGGCCTGCTCCGTCTGCAGCCGGCGGGGCGCGCGCCGCCGCCCCCCGGGTCCGCAGCGGCGCGCCGGATACTCCTGGTGGACCGGTCGCTCCGCCGCAGTACGCTCTGCCTCCGGCGATACCGCCCTCGTCCGCCGCTTCTCCCTCCTCGCAACCGTACTCGGCGACGCCTTCGAACTCCGGACGACGCAATCCCCCCAGCCCTGCTGGACCGCCCTCACTGCAGCCGTCGGATCAGCAGTCGAAGGCGATCTGAGGACCGCGATCCTCCATCCAGCAAAACGGTGCCCTGAGCCTTGAGGCTCAGGGCACCGGAGACTGTCGGAGGCGACGACTTCAGCAGAAAGTGCCAGCTGCCTGGTGGTCAGTCGAGCTGTAATTCTCGGACGAGGTGTTCACGTGAGTGCCGAGCTGCTGAATCAGCTGCTGCTGGTCGGCGATGGCCGCGTTGCACTCGTTCATGGTGATGGTGTACTGCTGCTGTGCCTCACCACTCCAGCCGCTCTGGGTGGGGCGCAGCTCTGCTTTCATAGCCTCCAGGTCAGCCTGGGACTGGGAGGAACCCTGAGCCATCGCAGAGGCGAGCGTCTCCAGGGAACCGTAGTTAACAAGCATGTCCGACATAGTGTCTCCTGACAGTAGGATTTGTGGTGCGTGAGGGGAGAGGATCAGGCGGGAAGGTTGTGGTAGCCGCCGCCATTGGCACCGACGCGCTGGGCACCGGCCGCGGACTCCGCCTCAGTGCTCTGGAAGGCCTGGTCGGTGGACTTCAGGGAGTCCGAGAGCTTGGCCAGCGCCTGGTCGATCCGACGGTTGTCCTCACCGTACTGCTGAACAACTTGGGCGACGGCAGCCGCACCCTGACCCTGCCAGCCCGACTGAGACTCGGCCGCTGCGGCCTGGACCCGCTGACCGATCGCGTTCTGCTCGGCGCGGTGCGTGTCCACGGTCTGGCTCGCCTTAGCGAGTACGCCACTGTCTGACTTCAGATTCTCAGCCATGAGGCTCCTTTTCTGAGGACTGCATCCTGGCAGTCACGTAGGTGAACAGCATCAACAACGAACCTGCGCTGAGGACCTCAGGCGTTCATATGCTGCTCTCTGGCCCGCTCAGACTAGCGCACGACAACCGATCGCGGCATTAATTCACGTAATGTGATCGAGATCAGTGTGGGCAGTCTCGCCGCATGAGCCCGCCCCTCCCCCCTGGCCCTGACACCCGATTCGTGATCTACGATGGGGTGTCGCTCGTCTGCATCCGCAGCTGGTGATGACTCACCCTTGTCCCGCCCTCCAGGAGAATCGCCTTGCCTCCTCCCGCCTCGCGTGTCCGGCACAGCTCCTCCCTCATGCCCGTCACCGTCGTCTACGAGCGCATCCCGGCGGACATCTCGTTGCCGGTCGATCTGCCCTTGGTCGAGGTGGTCCCAGCCCTGGCGGAACGGCTTGAAGGGCTGGGGGAGGAGGCCTCGGCTTACGGCATGTGCTTGACCACACAGGCGGGCCGTGTTCTCGACGACTCCCTGTCACTGGCAGATCAGCGCGTCGGCGCAGGCGACGTGCTGACGCTCGACCTGCGCAGCACGGAGGCGGAGCACCGCTATGACGATCTGACCGAAGCGGTTGCCGCCGCGGTGGAACGCCAGCAGGTCGCCTGGGACCCCAAGGACACGCTGACCTTGTCGGTGGGCGCCACGTGCCTGCTCTTCACCGCCGGAGGCGTCCTACTCCTGCGCCAGGGGCCCGGAGGATGGGTGACCCCGGCGTGCGCGACGGTGGCGGCACTGCTGCTGATCCTGGCTGCGCTCGCCGTCAAGCAGATGAAGGAGAAAGGGGCCTGGGCACTGGCCATCACGGCGGCGGTACTCGCCGGCGTGACCCTTCACACCGGGTTCCAGGGACCGCCGACCGGACTGAGGATGGCAGCTGCCGGCGCCGTCGGCGCCTCGCTCCTGGGCGCCTGCATACCGTTGCTGGACCGCGATCGTCCGCTGCTCGCCGGCCCCCTGCTCGTGTGCGTGGCCATGATGTCCACGGGACTGGGGACTCAGGCGCTCGGTTACCGGTTGGCGCCGGTTCTCGCTCTGGTCAGCGCGACCGCTGCCGGCATCTCGCTGCTGACCCCGTGGCTCGCACTCGCCTCAGTCCCGGTGACCATCAGCCTGCCCGACCAACCCGAGGGGTATCACCGGGCCGAGGATGAGGGGCCGATCAAGGCGGCGCTGACATCTCGCATCCTGAACATGCACGGGCTGGTGCTGTCCGTGCGTGTCGCCTGCTCGATGATCGTGCTGGCCTCGGTTCCGACTCTCGCCTCGGTCGGATACGACGGCGTCGCCCTGGTTGCAGCCATCGCGGTTGCCGCGATGCTGAGCACGCGTGCGGTTCGTTCACGGGCGGATGTGACGGCCGGCGTCGTGGGCGGCATGCTCATCCTGGCGACGCTGGTGCTCGTGATCGTCCTCAAGCGGGCCGACGTCGTGATGCCCATGGTCGTGCTGGTCGGGGTCGTGGGCGTCGTCGTCCTTCTTCTCAATGTCCTCGGACCCACGTACCGTCCGAGGCTGGCGCGCCTCACCGATGTCATCGAGATCCTGGTCCTACTGTCCATCGCACCCCTGGCCGCCCTTGTCATCGGAGTGCTGTGATGGCTTCCAATAAGGACATCCTCAGTGCGCAGCGATTCAACCGCCAGCGCCTCGTCATGGCCTTCAGCGCCGGGACGCCGGGGGGCCGGGAGGTGGAGCCGCGCAACATGCTCCGACCAGTGATCGGCGGGATCGCGATCGCACTGGTCATCCTTCTGGTCTCACTGGTCATGGGTCGATTCACCTCCCCGCTGCCCAATGACTGGCAGAACAACACCCTCGTCGTCGTGAAGAACGAGGGGACGCGCTACGTGACCATCCGCGGACGCCTACGCCCGGTCACCAACATCGCCAGCGCCCGCCTCCTGTCGGACCCCGGCTCCTTCAAGCAGACCACCGCCGGCGCTGACACGCTGAACGGCATCGAGAGGGGCTCACAGGTGGGGATCGCCGACGCCCCGGAGTCGCTTCCCGCCGCCAAGTCCTTGGTGCCCCGGGGATGGGCGGCCTGCTCCTCCACCGCGGGCACGACCTCGACCTTCGTCGGCTCCACACCCTCGGGCATGGGCTCGGTGGGGCATGCGCTGGTATCTGTGGGGAAGAGCCACTACCTCATCGCCAACGGCCACCGCTACCCGATTCCCTCCGAGAAGCTGGACGCCGCCCTCCACGCCCTGAATCTGGACGCCGATCCCGTGGTCCCGGTCGACGCCACCTGGATCAACCTCTTTCCCCAGGGGAGCACGATCAAGCCCTTCTCACTGTCGGACGCCGGCACCCCGGTGACCACCCTGTCCTCCTCGATCTCCAACCCCATCGCCGGATCCCTGCTCGTGGTATCCGACGGTTCGGGGGCTCAGCGCCACTACCTGGTGCGAGCCGACGGTCGGGTCGCCCGCCTCAACGAGGTCGAGCTCGCGATGTACAAGCTCGGCTCCCCCAACGTCACTGAGCAGCAGGTCAACGCCTCGGACCTGAGCCAGGCCGGCACGACGACGTCGTCGGCCCCGTCAGACTGGCCCGACACGCTGGGCAAGGGCGTCACTGAGAACCAGAGCGCCTGCGCCGTCCTCCAGGTCGACGCCTCGGGTCAGATGACCTCGACGATCAATGCGAGCAATCAGATCGACAAGGGCGGCGTGACGGTCAAGGGAGGAACCGGCGCTCTGGTGCGCGCGACCTCCGGCGGCTCCGCCGGCCAGGTCTTCCTGCTCACGGACGCCGGCCGCGTCTGGGCATTGGGAGGCGCCACCGCTGACACGGTCAGGCAGCTCGGCTACACCATGAGCAACGTGTCCAACATCCCCTCCCCGTGGCTCTCCTTGTTCCCGGCCGGGCCGGAGCTGTCGAAGGCCGCCGTGTGGAAGGGCGTGCAGGACAAGTGAAGCGTTCCCCGCGCCGCCTGGCAGCGTGCGTTCCCGCGGTGATCCTGTTGGCCACGTCGCCCATCATGGGGACGGCATCACTCGCCGGCGGCGCGCTCCTACCCCGACTTCCCATGCCGAACCCCCAACCGGCCTCAACGCAGGAAGCCGCCCCCGCCCCTCAGGAGGCGGCGGCCCCGGCAGCTCCGGCGCCCTCGCCCACACCGTCAGCCGCATCGGAGCAGACCTCGACCGCCGCCCCACAGGTGCAGACCGGCCCTCCGCCCATCGATGCCGAGGTCGCCGACTGCCAGCGAGGGGAGGGGTCACTGCTGACGACCAGCCCACCGGTGTTCAAGCAGATCGGTGTGGAGCGGGCCTGGGGCGTGACAGAGGGGCAGGGCGTCGTCGTGGCCGTGGTCGACTCCGGAGTGGATGCCAACAACCCCCATCTTCAAGGGGCGATGGCCCCGGGAATTGATCTCCTGGGCCGGGGGGACGGCCAACGCGACGACAGCGGCCACGGGACTGCGGTGGCGGGGATGATCGCCGCCCGCCAGGTGGAGGGCTCCGGCGTCGTCGGGATTGCCAAGAGCGCCACCATCATGCCGGTACGGGTCTACCAGGGGACCTCCGACGATCAGGTGAAGAGGGGCGTCGGCCCCACGCCGACGCGCACCGCCGAGGGGATTCAGTGGGCCGCCGACAACGGCGCCAAGGTGATCGTCGTCGGGCACATGCTGACTCAGGACGAGCCCGAGGTTCAGGCGGCGGTGAATCACGCGACTGAGGTCGGAGCCCTCGTGGTGGCCGGAGCCGGTGCTGTGGAGAGCACGAAGCGCCCGAGCGGGGGCGCGACGGCCTCCACTCCACCGCCCGCCACGGATGCGAACGGGGCTGAGGTTCGTTACCCGGCCGCCTACCCGAACGTCCTGGGGGTGACGAGCCTGGACGCCAGCGGCGGCGTCTCGAAGGACATGCTGCACGGCTCTCACGTCGACGTGGCGGTCCCCGCCCAGGCGGTTCCCACCACGTTCTTCGAGGAGGGGGACTGCCTGGTCTCCCAGAACCGCCCCTCCCCCGCCTTAGCGGCCGGGTACGCCGCGGGGGTTGCGGCGCTCGTGGTGGCGGCGCATCCGACGGAGGCGCCGGCGGACTGGAAGTACCGGTTGACGGCGACGGCGATCCGGCCGGAGCCGACCACGTCCAGCCCGGCGACCGGCTGGGGGCTCATTGCTCCGTATGCGGCGTTGAACTTCGTCAACGACGGTACGGCGGTGGGGCCGGAGAACCCGCGTGGCGCCCATCCGGTGCCGACGCCGTCTCCGAGTCCGTTGAAGCCGATCGTTCCCGACCCTGCGCCGTGGCGCCGGGCGCAGCTCGCGGGGGGCATCGGGGCCACGGGATTGGTGGCGCTGTCCCTGGGCCTGGTGGCCAGCAGGATTCGAGGCCGGAAACAACCCTGAGGGCGGCCGACGGACGGCCTTGCTAGGCGGAGGGGACCCGTGACACCTCGACTACGAACGCCTAGATCACATTCACAAGGCCTTGTCACCAACGATTCGTAGCAGATCTCCGTTCGAGATGTCGAGGAGGGCGGGGAAGTTATCCCCCTGTTATTTACCCAACAGTTTGGTGGGAGGCTCCCGCATCCGGTTTGTGGTTAGGGTGGGGCTCATGTCTGATCGATTGGTTGAGGAGCGTTTGTCTCGGATTGCTGAGCAGGTCGCTCAGGCGCAGCGCAATAGCGAGGCGACTGAGCGGGTGCGTGAGCAGGCCGACTCGCTGGAGGTTGAGGGCACGTCCAAGGGCGGCGAGGTCACGGTGGTTGTTGACGCCGCCGGGCGCGTGCGGGACGTGCGCTTCACGGCGGCGAGCCAGGTGCTCAATCCGTCCCAGCTCTCCGCAGCGGTCATGGAGGCCATCGACACCGGCCGCCGGGACGCGGCTACCAGGATCCGCGCGATCGTGGATCGTCATATCGGTACGGACACGGGGCTGGGCCAGGCAATGCTGGGGGCCTACGAGCAGATGGCCGGCCCCAAGGTGGGAGCCACCCGGCGTGCCGAGCAGGCCGAGGAGAGCCGCAACAAGAAGCGCAGCGCGCCTCCTGGTCTCGTCTTCCCAGGCATGTAGCCCCAGGTGCCCTATCACCCGCTCAGGAGGATCTGAGCGGGCAGGGCAGCACTGACTGTTCTCAACGGAATCACATCAAGGACAAGAGAAAGAAGAAAGGGCCTGCGATGGCGGATATTCGAATTAACGGAGAAACCTTGTGTTCGGGGGCGAAGGATACAGATGCGGTGGCTGCTGGTGTGGCTCAGGCCCGGGATGCTTCCGGTGCGGCACTGGCGGATAACGCATTCGGTCTCATGTGCTCACCGTTGTTCCTGCCAACCTACACATTGGTGAAGACGGCGGCTGACGCCATGATGGTCTCGGCCGAGAAGGGGCTACGTAACAGCGCCACCGCCCTACGGGGCACCGCCACCGCCCTGGAGGGCGCCGACTCCAACTCCGCCGCCGGTGCGCGTCAGCTGAGGCCGTGATCGACAATGGGTAACGAGCTTGTCGCTGAGGTCAAAGACTCGGAGACCGTCTGGTCTGGTTCTCGTCTGATTGAGGACGGTTTTGATCTGAAGGAGGCGTTTGAGTCCAAGAGCTGGGTCGCCGGTGGTCTGGGGGCGGCGGCCACGGCCTTGGACACGGCTGCGGCGGTGATGGATCCCCTGGGTGAGGCCCTGTCCGCCGGGGTGGGATGGATCATTGAGCACCTGGGGAGCCTCAATGAGTGGCTCAATGAGCTCACCGGTGACAGTGACGCGGTGGCTGCGGCCGCCTCGACGTGGACGAACATCGCCACCAAGCTGAACTCGTGCGCCGGTGAGCTGGACAAGGTGTGCACGGGGCGTCTGGCCGGCCAGGAGTCCCTGGCGGTAGCGACCTTCAAGACCCTCCAGGCCGGCTCCGCCTCCCACCTGCGCATGACCGGTCAGCTGGCCGGCGCGATCTCGGGCGGGCTGACGGTGGCC